>JBAUOX010000996.1:0-8908 GCA_049579985.1 Isosphaeraceae bacterium
GCACGGGGCTGGGCAATTACACCATCGGCTACGTCAACGGCAGGCTGACCGTAACCCCGGCCACGCCGACGATCAGTTGGAGCAATCCAGCGCCGATCGCCTACTTCACGCCCTTGAGCGGCACACAATTAGACGCCGCGGCGTGCTGGACGGTGGGGGGGAGCACGGTGATCGTGGGGGGAACGTTCGCCTACACGCCGCCAGCCGGGACGCTGCTGCCGGCCGGGACCCACACCTTGTCGGCCAAGTTCACGCCGTCCGACAGCACCGACTGTACCACCGCGACGGCGACCGTGCAGATCGTCGTGCTGGGCCCCGGAGTCACGGTCATCGGCACGCAGCTCTACTGCGTCGGGGGCAACAACACCAATGACCAGGTCCTGGTCAACCCGGTCGGCAACAGCAATACGGGCAGCACCGGCGTCAAGGTCCAGGCCTCGCTCAACGGCGTCAACACTCAGATCACGTATAGCCAGTCCTTCACCAGCATTAATCTCTTCTTGCAAGGCGGCAATGAGAACATCCAGCTTGCCAACAGCCTGACCATCAACGCTGTTGCCACCGCCGGCAAAGGCAACGACAACGTCACGGTCGGCAACGGCAACAACATCGTGACCGTGGGCAACGGCAACGACGACATCCAGGCCGGCAGCGGCAGCAACTCGGTGACGGCGGGCAACGGCAACGACGCCGTCACCGTCGCCAACGGCAACGACAACGTCACGGTCGGCAATGGGTCCGACGTGATCGTGGAGGGCAAGGGCAACGACAATGTCTCGGCCGGCAACGGGTCGGACCTGGTCGTCGGCGGGCTGGGCCAACACACCATCCAGCTCGGCAACGGCAATGACATCCTCATCGACGGCTCGGCGACCGTCGTCAACTGTGGCGACTCGCTACGCCAGATCCTGAGCGACTGGAACGCATGCTCGTCGGCTTCGGTCGACACGCGGCTGAAGGTGGTGTACAACACGACTCACGCGAACGTCTTGAAAGCGGGTTGCGGCCGGGACTGGTTCTTCTTCACATACTCCAAAGACGTGACCAACAAGAAGTCGACCGATCGCCTCAACTGACCCCGCGATCGAGGTCGGTGCCGACGTCCCCTATCCTGCCCGTGGTCCCGCGCGGCCCACGGGCAGGCTCGTTCCTCTAGAGCGGTTTACCAACGAGTTGCGCATAGCGCCGCGGGAAGTCGGTTTTTACTAACCCGAAGCGTAAGCGAGGATTCCGCCAGCGATCGCCTCGCTTACGCTTCGGGTTAGTATGGCCAGTCGGCTATCCGAGTGAAAACCGCTCTAGCGCATTCTCCACGAGCTTTTCCCTTGGCAGACGCACCTCCCGTGGGCGCTCATCACGCAAAGGGAAAACACCCACCGCTGGCCATCCTTACAACGGCGAGCCTCTACATCTCAGGAAGACCCCTGCGGGCTGGCTGGTCTACTCGGTCGGGAAGAACCTCGCCGACGATGGCGGCAAGCTGGACGGGATCACGGACATTGGCGCCGGGCCGAAGAGCAAGGACGAACCCGTGAAGAAACCCTGAGATTTCCTGACGGTGCTTGCTCAGTACAACTTCCCGCCGAGATAGAAGTACTCCATCAACAGATACGCGAAGGTGGCCGCCAGGAATAGCCCCCCCCATCGCAACGGTGTAAACGGCCACAACCAGCACCGAGCCCAGCCGGCTCTCGAACCGGCGAATGGCATGCCAGAGCAACCAGCAGAGCAGCGCATACCCCGCGTACCCGGCCGAGGCAAGAGCGATCAACCTGGGCTCCTTGCGGCAATAGCCCTGGATGTCAACGATCGCGATCGCCGTGAGCGCGACGAGGTGTCCGAACTGCCAGAACCGGAATTGCAACAAGGGCGAGATTCGCCGTCCCGACTGTACCGAGGTAGCGCGCTGTGACATGCTGCTCTTCTTCCGACCAGCGACGTGATCGGAGACTTGATAAGACAATTGTCTGAGATAGCTCGGCCAGTTTCAAGAGCCCTGTTTTGCCGCCACCCTTGACACTCGGATCGGCGACCACTATATTCGTACAGACAGATGAAGCGTTCGATGACACCACGTACCGGCCTCGACGAATCGACCCGCATGCTCAAGGCATTCGCGGACCCGGTCCGGCTCCGCCTGCTTAACCTCCTGGGCGGACAACAGGAAGAGGTCTGCGTCTGTCATCTTCATGGAGCCCTCGAGCTGCCCCAGCCGACTGTCTCACGACATCTGGCCTACCTTCGCAAGCACGGCTTGGTCGTGGGGCGCAAAGAGGGTCTCTGGGTCCACTACCGCCTCGCCAAGCCAAGGACGGGCCTGCACCGCATCCTGCTGGGCTGCCTCGGCACCTGCCTGGGAGACCCCGAGATCTTCCGCCAGGATCAGGAGCGGATGGCCCGGAGGATCGCCTGCTGCGGTGGCGGGGAGTAGTCGCGACCCCTTTTTTTGTCCCAATATATTCGTCCGAACGGATGTAGCTGATCGAGGTGACTGATGTCCGAAATTCAGATCGTCTGTCCTGCCCGCCAGTCCGGCCGGCTTGCATTGCTCGACCGCTGCCTGACGCTCTGGATCTTCTTGGCGATGGCTCTGGGTGTCCTGCTGGGGAACGCAGCTCCCGGCATCGTGCGGACCATCACGCAACTGTCGGTCGGCACTACCTCGATCCCTATCGCCCTCGGCCTGATCTTGATGATGTACCCGCCGCTGGCGAAGGTTCGGTACGAGGAGTTGCCGCAGGTCTTTCGCAACACGAAGATTCTCGGGATCTCGCTCCTGCTCAATTGGGTGATCGGTCCCCTCCTGATGTTCGGTCTCGCCTTGGCGTTTCTGGCAGACAAGCCCGAGTACGCCATCGGGTTGATCCTGATCGGGCTTGCCCGGTGCATCGCCATGGTCATCGTCTGGAACGACCTGGCACGGGGCGACACCGAGTATGCGGCGGGTCTGGTCGCCTTCAACTCATTGTTCCAGGTGTTCTTCTACTCGATTTACGCCTACGTCTTCGTCAAGGTCGTTCCACTCTGGATCGGTCACGACTTCGGAGCCGTGGACCTGTCCAAGATCACGATCGCCGCCATCGCCCAGAGCGTCTTCATCTACCTGGGCATCCCCTTCCTTGCCGGAATGATTACCCGGTTCGTTCTGCTCCGGGTCAAGGGGAGGAACTGGTACGAGCAGACCTTTATCCCGTCGATCAGCCCGATTACGCTCATTGCATTGCTCTTCACCATCGTGGTCATGTTCTCGCTCCAGGGGGAGAACATCGTCCGCATTCCGCTCGACGTACTGCGGATCGCCGTGCCGCTGCTGATCTATTTCGTGGCGATGTTCCTTGTATCGTTCTGGATCGGGAAGCGGTTGGGTGCGGACTACCCCAAGACCACCACACTGTCGTTCACGGCGGCGAGCAACAACTTCGAGTTGGCGATCGCCGTGGCGGTGGCGGTCTTCGGGATCAATTCGGGTGCCGCCTTTGCCGCCGTGATCGGACCCCTGGTCGAAGTCCCTGTGATGATCGGGCTGGTCAACGTGGCCTTGCTCTTCCGGCGTCGCTACTTCGACGGTGCCGTGGCTGAGGACGGAGCGGTCTCATCATCGGCTCCTTCAACATTTCCTTCGTCAGTGTCGGCATCCAAGTAACCCGGCGTTTGTCGGCTCATGGCCTGAGAGAAGGTCCAATCATGGCCAATAACCATCACGTGGAGTGCTACGGCACACTCTTCCCCGACGTGCTGCATCTCCCCGAAGACAGGCCCGCTTCGGGAACAGTCTTCACGGCCTTGCTTCAACGGGCGGGCGGAATGTACCGCTGTTCCCGTTCCGTCACTGCAGACATGGAGCAATGGGACCGGTGTCAGCAATGCCCCGACTTCAACGGCTGTTCAACCTCGCACTTTACATCGAGCCTCGTTACGTCGCTGTCCCAGCCCACGAGATCCCTGAACCCGCAGCGACACCTTTGAGGAGACAGAACATGATGAGATCGTTCCGACCGTTCGTCCGGCTGGTTCCGGTCCTTCTGATCGGTGTTTCCACCCCCTCCTCCGCAGACGAGGATGTCGGCCCATTCGTGCGAGCCGTCTGGCTCGTCCAACGGCACGGCAAGCCGGAGGCCGTTCGTCCCGAATGTGATCAGAAACTCAAAGGCAAGTTATCAAAAACTCTGGGCAAACAAAGCATCCTCACCGCCGTGGGAGTACAAGGACTCATGGACCCCTCGACCTTTGCCAAGCTCGCCGGGGACGACGGACAACTCGATTCCACCGAGGTCAAGAAGGGCCTGGAAGCCGACGTGCCCGAGTCCCGCAAGTTGCTCAACCCCAGGGTTGCCACTCACGCCGACATGCTGACCACATCCTTCGATATGATCGACAAGACGCACCGGGAAGCCGGTGAGAAGCTCGTTGAGTGGCTTATCAAGAACCACAAGCCGGGGCAACCGCTTCAGGTCACGGTCATCTGCACGGGCAATAGCCGCCGCAGCATCCTCGGAGCGACGATGGGCAACATCGCCGCCGCCTATTACGGGATGCCCGAGATCCGCTTCCACAGCGGCGGGACGGCTCCCACCGCCTTCAACCCACGCACCATCGCCGCCCTCAAGAACATTGGCGTGGAGATTGAGCCGACCGGTCACGAGGCTCCCCGAGGCGAGCCGAAGACCGCCAATCCGACCTTCGTAGTCCGGTGGGGCACGAGCATGGAGGCGACCGAGTTTTCCAAGACCTACTTCGACACCAGCAACCCACAGCAGGGATTTGCCGCCCTCATGGTCTGCGGCGAAGCGGACGCCGCTTGCCCGCTGGTCAAGGGAGCCGCCGCCCGCATCTCGATGCCCTACCTGGACCCGAAGATCTACGACGGCAGCAGCTATGAGACCTGGAAATATGCCGAACGACGTGACGACATCGGCCGGCTCATGTTGAGCGTGATGATGCAGGTGCGAAACCGTCTCGGTCAGGCCCAACCGATCCGTTGAACGAACAGGAGAACGATGATGTCCGAACGAATCACCCAGGCCGTGAAGTCAAAATATGGCTCCGTGGCCACAAGCGGGCTCTCGAGCAACCTCGACGGCGTGAAGGCCGTCGCCGAGGCGTTTGGATACACGCCGGAGGAGCTTGCCTCGATCCCCGCCGAGGCGAACATGGGGCTCTCTTGCGGCAACCCGACCGCTTTCGCCAGCCTGCGCAAAGGTGAAGTGGTTGTGGACCTGGGCAGCGGTGGAGGCCTGGATGTACTGCTCGCCGCCCGCAAGGTCGGACCCGAGGGCAAGGCGATCGGCATCGACATGACTCCCGAGATGATCGACCTCGCACGCGCCAACGCGCTCAAGTCGGGGCTGATGAATACTGAGTACCATCTGGCGGCGATCGACAAGCTGCCACTCGCCGATGCCACGGTCGACTGCGTGATCTCCAATTGCGTCATCAACCTGGCCCCGGACAAGCCGGCCGTCTTCCGGGAGATCGCTCGTACACTGAAGCCAGGCGGACGGTTGGCGATCAGCGACATCGCGCTGAAACGAGAGCTGCCTGCCGAGATCGGTGACGACCTGATGGCTCACGTGGGCTGCATCGCCGGAGCCATCTTGATCGAGGACTACCGCCGGATGCTTACCGACGCCGGCTTTGCCCATGTCGAGATCATCGACAGCGGCAGGGACCTGAACGCCTACGCCAAGGTCGAGAACCAGGCTGCCTGTTGTTCGCCTCCGTCCGCGTCTTCGCGCATGGCGCTCTCGGTAGCAGAATGCTGCGCGGCGGGGGAAACCTCGTTCGATCCGTCAAGTGCCAACTTCCACGCAAGGCTGGCCGACCTGCTCCGCCGCTACGACGTCAACGACTACGCCGCGAGCGTGCGAGTCTTCGCCATGAAGCCAGGGTATGATCAGAACCAGTAAGTCGAGGCTGGCGAAGGCTGCTTGAACGAGGTGACGATGCAGCGCTCCGGCTCATGGCTCGCAGCGATACTGATCTCGCTCGTCGCCACGATGCAAGTGGAGGCCAGGGAAGGAGCAGGGGACCCGCCGAAGGGACTGGCGCCTCCCGGTCGTGGATGGACCGTTCCTCCGCCCGGCGGAGGGCAAGGCTGAGGAGCCGACCTGGGGTATCAAGGGAGGCATCGCCATCGGGCTCTGGCCGAACCCCGGCCCGCGCGGCTTGATCCGCGTCTATACTCCGTAGAATCTGAATCTCGCAGTTCTTGTGGAAATCGACGACACCGTAGAGGAAAGCCGGAGCACCACAGCACTTGCACAGCGTTTCCTGCGCGCAAACGAGTTGTAATCCGGAGTTCATCAATCGTCTCCGACGAACACCGTTTACAGCATTTAACGATGCATCTCCTTGAGGGGAGACCGCTCAAGCTTCCGAGTTCGTGCGTCCAAGCCTCATGGCTCTTGCCGTGGTTCCTCGCTCGTCATGACCTTGAACCCGACCGGGGACCCGTTCTCCGGCTCTCCATTGTAATTGACCGTGATCTCCTCGCCTGGTGCGATATCCTGGATTGCGGTGAAGACCTTGGTCTGCCCGCGCTCGTCGTCATAGCGAGCGTTCGGCTGGAACGAGTGGTTGTAGAGCGAGCCATAGCCCAGGGCTACCGCCACCGTGCCCCGACCCCACTCGAAGCAATATCCCGTCAAGCGGAGTGGCACATCGCCTTTGCTGATTTCACCGACCGGCAGCACAAGCACGGGAACACGCTCGATCACCTCGCCGCTGCGAATCAAGCGGCGGGCGCAGACCCCACGACCCTTGCCTTTGATCTGTTTTACTTCAATCGCATTCGTTTGCGTGAAGCCCATACAATACTCCACCCCTTCACCCTAGGTCTGCTGGATCTTCTCCGGCCCAGCCGGGAAGCAATAGAATATACCAAAGTCAATGATACCATGAGCGGCGACTGAACTGGCTCCGTTCTGAGGAATCGTAGTCATGAAGACCAAGGCCGAGATCGTGAAAGAATGGCTGCCCCGGTACACGGGGCGTTCGCTCGACGACTTTGGGAAATATATTCTGCTCAGCAACTTTGGCAACTACGTCGAGATGTTCGCCCAGCGGTTCGGAGTCGAGGTTCTCGGTAGGAGCCATCCGATGCAGTCGGCAACCGCCGCGAACCTTTCCATCCTCAATTTCGGCATGGGCAGCGCCATGGCGGCGACCGTGATGGACCTTCTTGCCGCCGTGGAACCGAAAGCCGTCCTCTTCCTGGGCAAGTGTGGGGGTTTGAAGAAGACCAAGGTCGGCGACTTCATCCTGCCCATCGCCGCGATTCGAGGCGAAGGGACGAGCAACGATTACATGCCCCCCGAGATTCCTGCTCTGCCGTCGTTCCGGTTGCAGAAAGCGGTGTCTGCCATGATCGTGAGGCACGGGTTTGATTACTGGACGGGGACGGTCTACACGACGAACCGGCGCGTTTGGGAGCACGACGAGAAGTTCAAGGAGTACCTGAGACAGGTCCGGGCATTGGGGATCGACATGGAGACGGCCACGGTCTTCATCGTGGGTTTTGTCAATCTCATCCCCAAGGGAGCGCTCCTGCTGGTCTCGGACAGCCCGATGACCCCGGAGGGTGTCAAGACGTCGCGCAGCGACAGGTCGGTGACCGAAAGATTCGTCCGTGAGCACCTGGAGATCGGCATCGACTCGCTGGTCGAACTGCGCGATTCAGGGGAGTCGGTCAAACATCTGAGGTTCGCCTGAGGGGCAATCCTGTCCGCATGAGAGTCGACCGGCAGTGGCGGATCGTCTTCCCAAGCCTGTCCGCGGCCGGGATCTGCGCGCACTGCGAACCGATCGGGGTCGCCTGCCGGGAGCGCGCACTTCCGGCAAGCAACCCAACGAATTGCCCCGTGAACTGCTTGGCAAGCAGCAAAAGAAAGCACTCGAAAGGGACGGAATTCTCGGCATCAACCGAGCCGGTTGGCGATCAGTAGCTCCGGCCGCCGCCACCTCCGTAGCCGCCGCCTCCACCACCGCGTCCGCCGCCGTAGCCGCCGCCACCGCTACGGCCGCCACCGCCCCGATCCTCGCGTGGCTTGGCTTCGTTGACCGTCAGCCGGCGCCCGTCATGCTCGTGGTCGTTGAGCGCCTGGATCGCTGCCTGAGCCTGAGCTTCGGTGTCCATCTCCACGAACCCGAACCCCTTGGAGCGGTTCGTGTCCCTGTCCACAATGATTTGTGCGCTCTGCACCGTCCCGAACGGCGTGAATAACGCCTCCAGGTCGGCCTCGTTGACGTTGTAAGTCAGGTTGCCCACATACAGCTTCTTACCCACGATCGAACTCCGGAACGAAATGCTGACGACCCTCGGAACGCTTTCAAGGTCGAGAAGAAAGGGGCTTCCATTGAAGCCCATTGGCCAGCTTGGGCGAGAGAGGCAGCCTCTTTCCGGTTCGGGACGAGCCGGTCGTGCTACTCGGTCGCCACACCAACCGACTAAAGCATAACAAGAAATGGAGCAGATTGATAGAAATTCGGGCTGATCTTTTCCGTTTCGGCCCGGTGGTCAGTGCAATCACGACATTACTGAGAGTCCAACTTGATTCTACAGCGAATGCCTCTTCAGGGCTGCACGAATGGCTCTCGAGGCGACCCTCTAGTCGATGCGAAGGCGGTTGGGATATTGTATTGCTCACGGCCGTGATCGCCGGTGCGGGCGTCAAGCGGGGCCACATCCACGGCCAGTCCGACAAGACCGGCTCGGCGCCTCTGTCGGATCTTGTTCATCCAGGCGAGTTGCTCGCCACGATCGACCACGCCTTCGGCATCGAGCCGGCCACCATGGTCTTGAACCACCTCAACCAGCCGCGTGAGCTGGTCAAGGCCGAGGCCGTGACGCGACTGTTCGGGTGAGGCAAGAGGCGCCATGAGAGGTCACTGCCCGCGTGCTTCGCTCGCC
>JBAUOX010000997.1:0-10218 GCA_049579985.1 Isosphaeraceae bacterium
CTGGGCGATCATCTATTCCAAGTACGACATCGGCTGTGCCCTGGAACGACACTCCGGACTCGACTGCAAGGGCTACACCTACGAGTCGGCACTCAAGATCGCCGCCAATATCGTCATCTATTCCACATTGCCATAAGAAGCGATTGATGGCGGCATGGTCCAGCCGCTCGCGGACGAACAGGCTCAGCCGCCTTCGAGCCTGACTCGCTCCTCCACGATACCCCGGAACCTCCGGCACCCCCCCGACTTTCAGTTTCGCCATCAGGACGTCGGCATCGATCGCTTCGCCGACCGGGCGCGAGCCGTTCCAGGCGGTGTGTGCATCGGGGCAGGGAAGCCGTTTCAAATACTCTTCCCAGACGCGGTGGATCTTGGGGCGCAACGTGCGGGCTGCGAATTCTTCGTTGGGGAACAGCGACGTTGGCACAACCACGTCGGCGTCCACGAGGTGAAACGGCACTTCGAGTTTTCCGGCCACCTGCTCCCGCCATTGCTGCCCGATCCGCACCGGGTTCTCGTCGCCGACCATCAGTGACGCACCGATTTCCGCGGCCAGGGCCGGCACAACCTCACCCGGGCGGCCGAGTCGAACGACCATTGGCACGCCGCGCGCCATCAGATCGCTCTCGGCGTCAACCAGGCCCTCGACCAGGAACCGGTACTGCCGTCGCTGAGCGCCTGGATAGTCGGCCGTCAGGCTGAAGACCGCCAGCACCGGCTGCCCGACCGCGTTGCCCAGCGCGATCGCCATGTTGAGCGCGGGATTGTCAACTCCCCGCTGTGCCCGCTGCATCCAGTAAACGACGCACTTTCTCTCGGGATCGGGAGCGCCTGGACGCAACACACGGACGAGAGGATGGGGAGCCAGCAGGCTGGCAAGCGTCTTGTCGTTCAAGGTTTCCTCGATCGTCCTGGACCGACTCGGCTTCTTGACCGACTTCATCGATTCCAGGAATTAGGATAGGGCGTCTCCCGTCCACCGGCAACCCAGCGAAGACCATTGCGATGTTCTTGGCCGCGCCTTCAGAGGGGATCATCATGCCTACCATGGATCCGAACGCCCCGGCAACTGCCGAGATCATACATCTGGAGGGAACCAGGAAGTGGGTCGCCGGAAGCCCCGACGGTTTCCAGGAACTGGTGAAGACGTTGCGGGAAGAGCCGGAATCCTGCGGCTCGGCCGGATCGAATGCACCATGACCAAGTCATCCATGCTATGTCTGTTGGTGGGTTGCACTAACCCTACCAAGGACTGCCGGGCCCGCTTTGGGACGATGCCTACGCGTTTCGCGTGTTGCCGACGCAACCCGTTGCCCTTCAAGGAGTTACCGCTGTCGAGGCCGCGCAGCCCGTCGCCGTAATCCCTTCCCGGATAACAGGTTAACTGGCATGCTAAACACGTGCAATAATTTAGCCTTCTCTTGAGCTATAGAAAACTATCCCCCTTCCCGCCATCCCCACAGCACGGTCAAGCTCGACTTTGCAGCATGCCAGCCTCTCCCTCCCCATCACGGTCGAAATCCGACAGCGAAACGGCCCTGAGCCTTCCCGCCCTCTGGCTTCCAGAAGTGCGGCAGCCATCTGTAGAATCGGAGGAGTTGTCGAACTCTCACAAAACCTGGAGACAGCCTTGACGACGGTCGGTTGGCGCAAGGTGATTGACGAGTCGGTGGAGTCGCGGCGGGAGCTGCTTCGCGAAGTCCGTCGCAGGCTGCACGCCAGTCCCGAACCGAGCCGCGAGGAGTACCAGACCACGCGGTTTCTCGCCGAGCAGCTCGAAAAGGCGGGAATCTCCGGCGCGATCGCACCGACCGGACGCGGCCTCATCGCCGGCCCGCCAAATGCCAACGCTGAGCCTGTAATCGCGTTCCGGGCAGATATCGACGCCCTGCCCATCCACGACGCCAAGACGGTCCCTTACCGATCGACGCGCGACGGGGTCATGCACGCATGCGGGCACGATGCGCATGCGGCGATGGCCCTGGGCGCGGCGCTGGCCCTCTGGCAATGCCGCGACGACTTGCCCCAGAGTCTCGCCTGGCGGGCCGTCTTCCAGCCTTCCGAAGAGGTTGGCGAAGGCGCCTTCGAGATGATCGCCGCCGGGGCGATGAGCAACGTCCGGGCCGTGATCGCGGTGCACGTGGACCCGGAGACGGCCGCGGGCCGGCTGGGCTACCGCCAGGGAGTGCTGACGGCGTTCTGCCAGGAGCTTAAGGTCGAGATCCAGGGCCTGGGCGGGCACGCGGCACGGCCCCACCAGTCGGTCGATCCGATCGGCGTCGCTTCGCAGTTCATCACCAGCGTTTACCAGTTCGTGCCTCGATCGATCGATTCGCGCGATCCGGTCGTGGTCACCTTCGGCAGCATCCAGGGCGGAACGAGCGCCAACATCATCCCCGAGCGGGTCCTGCTCGAGGGAACGATCCGAACCCTGAGCGCGGCCGCGGCGGCCCGGGTGGACGAGCGGATTCGCCAGATCGCCTTCGGTTTGTCCGAGGCCAGCGGAGCGACGATTCAGGTCGAGTTCCACCGCGGCACCGACGCCGTGGTCAACGATCCCGACGTGACCCGCACCTGCGTCCGCGCCGCCGGCGAGGTCGTCGGCGAGGTCAATCTTGACGAGATCGCGCTGCCCAGTATGGGCGGGGAGGACTTCTCGGGCTATCTCAAGCACGCCCCCGGGTGCCTCCTGCGTCTGGGCGTGGCCGCCCCGGACCGAAAGGCTCACTTCCTCCATTCACCCCACTTCGACATCGACGAACAGGCCCTCGTCATCGGAGCCAAGGTTCTGGCGCACAGCGTGGTACTGCTCTCGGAATCCGTCAGGAGCAAGCGATCGTGAGCCCCTACACGTTCAACTCCAGCCCCGGGCCGACGCTCGGGGTCGAGCTCGAGCTCAACCTGGTGGACGCGCAGACGCTGGCGCTGCGCAGCGGCGTCGTGCCGATCCTCGAGAGTCTGCCGCCTGAGCTGCACGGCTCGGTGAAACCGGAGCTCTTCCAGTGCTACCTGGAGATCAACACCGCGATCTGCCGCGACGTGGCCGAGGTCCAGCGCGACCTGACGGCGAAGATCAAAGTCGTCGAGCAGTTGGCACGGAACCAGGGCATGCGGCTCTACTGGGGCGGAACTCACCCCTTCTCGCGCTGGCAAGACCAGGAGGTGACCTCCAACGAGCGCTACCTGGGACTGGTGGACCTCTTGCAGGAGACAGCAAGGCGGCTGGTGACATTCGGCTTGCACGTCCACGTGGGCCTCGATTCGGGCGACAAGTCGATCATGATGTGCGACCGCATCCTGCCGCATCTGCCGATGCTGCTGGCCCTGTCGGTCAACAGCCCGTTCTGGCAGGGGCGAAATACCGGCCTGCATTCGCACCGGATCAAGATCATGGAAACCCTTCCCACCTCGGGCCTGCCGCCCCTCATGCGGAACTGGAGCGAGTACACCTGGCTGCTCAATCAGATGATCGAGACGGGCTTCATCAAGACCGTGCGCGAGATCTGGTGGGACGTGCGCCCACATCACAACTTCGGCACGATCGAGGTTCGGATCTGCGACATGCCGCCCAGCCTGCACCACGTCCTGGGCCTGACGGCCCTGATCCAGTGCCTGGTCCACGACCTGTCGGAGGAGATCGATCGCGGCACCTACCAGTACAACTGTCACCCCTTCCTGATCCGCCAGAACAAGTGGCGCGCCTGCCGGTACGGAATGGAGGCCAGCCTCGTTGACCCGCAGACTTTTCAATCCATTCCCGTCCGCAAGGTGGTTCACCCTCTGCTCGATCGTCTCAAGGACCGCGCCCTGGAGCTCGGCTGCTCGAGTCAGCTCGAAATCGTCCGCGAACTGGCCGACCGGCCGACCGGCTCCGTCCTCCAGCTCGAGACCTACCGGCAGACCGGAGACCTCGCCGAGGTCATCCGGCGAATGCTCAGGCTGAGCCGTCTCGCAGACAATCCGGTTGCGACTTGACGCGGGGAACCCTGAGATCCCGCAAGCATGCTCAGGCTTCATGGTTTCTTCTTCCCATCTTCACATTCGGGACACCGACTTCCTTACAATACAATGGGAATTCGACAACGACAGTGATTCGCGACGACAGTCCCGAGTCCTTCATAGGATGACCTGTCTCATGCCGAAACCGAAAATCCTGGTGATCGAAGACGAACGGCCGCTGGTCGAAGTCTTGAGTTATAACCTGGAGCGCGAGGGATTCGAGGTGCTGGTTGCGTACGATGGCCAGGAGGGTCTGAGGCAGGCGCAGTTGAAGCTGCCCGACCTGGTTGTCCTGGATCTGATGCTACCGCTCAAGCCGGGTCTCGAGGTTTGCCGCGAATTGAGGATGGGGCCGCGAACACGCGAGATCCCCATCGTCATGGTGACGGCCAAGGCCGAAGAATCGGACGAGCTGGTGGGCTTTGCGACCGGCGCCGATGATTACGTAACGAAGCCGTATAGCATGAAGGTTCTGGTCCAGCGGATCAAGAAAGAGCTGCGGCGGGTCCAGCTTCAGGAAGAGGCGCCGACGGGAACGATCATCGAGAGCCAGGGAGTGGTTATCGATCGGCACAGCCACAAGGCGTTCTTCGGCGACCAGGAGCTGCCGCTGACGCCGACCGAGTTCCGGCTGCTGGAAGTCTTGATCCGGCAGGCGGGCCGCGCCTTCACCCGCTATGAGCTGATGGATGCCGCGATTGGCGAGGACGCGATCGTGCTGGAGCGCACCATCGACGTGCACATCAAGAGCCTGCGGAAGAAGCTCAGGGACGCCGGTGAGCTCATCGAAACCGTCCGCGGCGTCGGCTATCGATTTCATGAATCGAGGCTGGTCGGTGCTTGATGTCGGCCTTCACGACCGCGCCGGGACTTTGTTGTCCGGCCCTGTCGCCCGGGAACTGTCGCCCGGGAACGAGCTCGGCACGGACCACGGCCACCTCACGTGGGGCCTCGATCCCGAGCCGGACTTGCCCCCCTTCAAGGCGTACGACAGTCACACAGATATTGTCGCCGATGTAAAGCTTTTCCATCAATTTCCTCGTCAATACCAGCATGGCACCCTTCCTTCAAGCACCTCTGGGATCGTTTCTTAACTGATACGGGCCCGCCTCCACCGAGCCCTTGATCCGCGGCTGCACGGGGCTCTGAAAGGAGTCTAGGTTACTTCTCCGGCCGGTGTCTGCTTTCCTGCCCGTAACTCGTTTCAGAGCCTCTGCCACCATTCTCCACTTGCCGGTCACTCGCTTCGCCATGGGGGTCGATTGTATACTGACTTGACTTGAGGCCGAGCCTGCGCCGCCAAGGAACCCGTTGCACGACCGCGTGGACCGCTCCAAAGATGTGCGCCACCCGCACTTTTCTGATGCTGCGAGGAACTGATGTCTGATTCTCATGCCGCCGTGGTTATCATCGGGTCCGGGTCGGCCGGGTTGACGGCCGCTCTCTACGCCGCCCGGGCCAACCTGGCCCCTCTTGTCTTCGAGGGCAAGGAGCCGGGTGGGCAGCTCACGCTCACGACCTCGGTGGATAATTTCCCCGGCTTTCCCGAGGGGGTCGATGGGCCCGAGTTGATGGAGCTGATGCGCAAGCAGGCTCAGAGGTTCGGCGCCCAGACCAGGTGGGAGACAGTCTTCGAGGTGGACCTCACGCAGCGGCCGTTCCGGGTGCGGACGACCGACGATCCCAGCGGCGACCCCTCCAGCGGCACGCTGCGCGACTGCACCGCCGGCGCCCTGATCGTCGCCACGGGGGCGTCGGCCCGGTGGCTAGGCATCGAGGGCCCGTATCGCGGTAACGGCGTCAGCACCTGTGCCACCTGTGACGGTGCCCTGTACCGGGGAAAGGAGATCGCCGTCGTCGGCGGCGGTGATTCCGCCGTCGAGGAGGCCACGTTCCTGACCCGGTTCGCCAGCAAGGTCACCTTGATCCATCGGCGCGATACCTTGCGGGCCTCGAAGGTCGTGCAGGACCGGCTCAAGAATAACCCCAAGATCGAGAACGCCTGGAACTCCGTGGTCGATTCGATTCTCGGAGAGAAGCACGGTGGGCTCGACGTCCTGACCGGCGTGCGGCTCAAGTCGACGAAGGACGCCACAATGCGCGACCTGAAGCTCGACGGCCTGTTCCTGGCCATCGGCCACGTTCCCAACACGTCCATCTTCCAGGGCAAGCTCGCCATGACCCCCGAGGGCTACCTGCTGAACCGCAGCGCCCTGGCCTGGAAAGGAGTCGAGGCGCCCGCCGGGCTGCTCGCCTCGTTGCCCAACTACGGGACGGCCACCAGCGTGGAAGGCGTCTTCGCTTGCGGCGACGTCGTTGACACCCACTACCGCCAGGCCATCACCGCCGCCGGGTCCGGCTGCGCCGCCGCCATGGATTGCGAGAAATGGCTGGAGGCAACCGGTACAGGGCATTAGGGGTCCGCGGTGATCGGCCCCGTCAACGATCTGAACGGGAAGCTCATGAGGTGGTTTTCGCAGTGCGTTCTACTCGGTACTTCCCACCCCTCGCGCCTCGTGCTCCTGCGGCACCGCGGTCTTGCAGCGCGGGATCTTGACCGTGAACCGCGAGCCCGAGCCGGGCCGGCTGGTCACGGAGATCTGGCCGCCGATTGACGAGATCAGGTGCTTGACGATCGACAGGCCCAGCCCGGTGCCCCCCAGCTCACGGCTCCGCGCCTTGTCCACGCGGTAAAACCGCTCGAAGATCCGCGGCAGCTCGTCGCGCGGGATGCCGATGCCCGTGTCGGCCACGTCCACGCTCACCATGTCGGCCGCCAGCGAGCAGGCCACGCGGACCTTTCCTCCCAGCGGCGTGTACTTGATCGCGTTGTCGATCAGGTTGTCGAAGATCTGCCAGATCGCCTCCTCGTCGGCCAGGACCAGAGTCTCTCCATCCAGGCTGCCGGCATCAAAGGTGAGCGACAGGTCCTTGGCTTCCGCCCGGCCCCTATGCCCCTCGAGGCACGACTCGAGCGCGGGAATCAGACTCAGCGGTCCGTGCTCGAAGAACTCCTGGCTCGAATCGAGTCGAGCCAGGCTGAGCATGTCCAGGATCAACTGGTTCAGCCGGTCCACCTGCTCTTCGATCCTTTCCAGGAAGCGGCGGTTCACCGTCTCGTCGTGGAGGGCCCAGTCGATCAGTGTCTCCGTGTACGCCTTGATCGAGGCGAGCGGGGTCTTGAGCTCATGGGAGGCGTTGGCGACGAAATCCTGCCGCATCCGCTCGAGCCGGCGAAGGTCAGTCACGTCGTGGAAGACCAGCACGGCCCCCGACGGGGGATTCCCCGGCAAGGGAGTTCCGCGCACGGAGAGAATCCGCGACGGGCCGCGCAGCGCGGCTTCGCGGAGGGGGAACGCCACCTCGCCCTGGTAGGCATCCGGGTGGTGGAGCCGCAGCGTCTCGTCGACGGCGCTCTGAACCTGCGGACTACGGATCAGCTCCGGCACCAGCCGGCTTACCGACGTGGCATCGAGGCCGAACAGGGCATCGGCGCTGGTGTTGGCAAAAAGCAGGCGCCGCCGCGCGTCCACCGCGATCACCGCTTCGGCCATCGCCCCGAGCACGACGCGCAACTGCTGGCGGTCCTCCTCCAGCCGGTCGATGCGGCCCTGGATCGCCGGCGCCGCCTCGTTGAAGACACCGATCAGGCGGCCCACCGGGCCCCAGACATCGATCAGGATCTGACGCGTGCGCCCTCCCGAGCCCAGCGCGCTGAGCCCGCGGGAGAGTTCGCGGATCGCGCGCGGCCACCGCCCGGCCACCAGGACCACCGCGCCCAGAACCGCCAGCACCAAGGCGATCAGAACATACCCCATCGCCTGCTCCGACCCTTGATTTTCTAGGACCCTGACACACTTCCAGTATCGGTGCGGGACGATCAGGGGTCAACATTAGCAGCACGGCCATGCCGTCGTCCACGACGCAAGATGCAAACGTCAAATCGTGATCTACCTTTGCCTCGGAGAAGATGAGAAGGGAGGCAACGGAGGCTCCCCATCCTCTGCTGATGGTCTTCGAGCCCTTGGTTTTCTCCCGGAGATGGAACTGGCCGGATCGATGCAGAAGAGGGAGAATAAGTCTCTCTTGGGTGGCCGGGCAAGATCGAGCTGGAGGAGAGGCGGCAATGAACCGGAGCGGCGATTCGCGCCTGGTCCTGGTGAGACGATGCACTCCGGGACTGATCCTGGCGGTCAGTTTCGGTTTGTTCCTGATAGCCGGGGGGTCAGTCGTTGCTCAGGGTAATGGCACCGCCCCGGCTGCCTCGTCGCTGCTACCGGGTGCGCGCGAGGACTACGTGGATTCGGGAGGAGTCCGGATCCACTGCGTGAGCTTGGGCCGGAGCGAATCTCCGCTCCTGGTGCTGATTCACGGCTTTCCCGACTTCTGGTACTCCTGGCGCGCCCAGATGCCGGCCCTGGCGCGCGACTTCCACGTCGTGGCCATCGATCAGCGGGGTTATAACCTGAGCGGCCAGCCGGAGGGTGTCGAGAGCTACGGCATCGGCAAGCTGGTTGGCGACTTGCTGGCGGTGGTCAAGCACTTCGGGCCGGGCAAGGCCGTGATCGTCGGCCACGACTGGGGCGGGCTGGTCGCCTGGACTTTCGCCATGACTCATCCCGAGCTGACCGACCGCCTGATCGTCCTGAACCTGCCCCATCCCCGCGGCCTGGTCCGCGAGCTGGCGGGCAACGCCCAGCAACAGCGGAACAGCCAGTACGCCCGTGAGTTCCAGAAGCCCGACGCGGCCGGTAAGGTGACGGTTGACGCCCTCTCGAGCTGGGTCAAGGACCCGGAGGCGCGGAGGGTCTACCGTGACGCCCTGGCCCGGTCATCGATGGAAGGCATGCTGAATTATTACAAGGCCAACTACCCGCGTGACGCCGGCGAAGCGGCACGGCGGGCCCTCGCCGCCGCGGCTTCCCCGCCGATCACCTGCCCGGTCCTCCTGATCCACGGCCTTGGGGACGAAGCTCTCCTCCCCGGCGCCCTCAACGACACCTGGAACTGGATCGACAGCGACCTCACTCTCGTGACCATCCCCCACGCCGGCCATTTCGTCCAGCAAGACGCCGCCCTCCTGGTCACCCGGACGATGGTGAGCTGGCTCAAACGATAAGGAACGGGCCGGCAATAAGTTCCCGATTTGAAGCTCAGTCGGGAGCAGCCGAGTCTTGGGCTTGGCGAGGAAATGCGGAACGCTGGCTCGGGCTTGTTCCTTCGCCACCGATCGAACACTCGTCCCTGAAAGTAGCGAAGCAAGGGATCCTTGAGCCACGGATGAAACACGGATGGAACACGGATCGGAATCCAAAGAAGTGATAGGTGGGCCCTCAGGGGAAGCATATACAGGAACATCGAGATCCACGTATGATAACTAGATCTATTAGCGCGTTTTACCGTTGAGTTGCAGGTGCGGCGGGGCCTCCTCTCCTTCTCCCGCGGGGAGCGGGGAAACCCCGCCTGCGGGGTCGGGCCGGAACGGCCGGATGAGGGGATTTGCGGGCCAAGGCAAGCAGCTCAGCCCTCATCCGCCCCTGCGGGGCACCTTCTCCCGGGGAAAGGCAGTCGGTGTCAGTTCGGGGAAAGGCAGTCGGTGTCAGTTCGTTATTTCCTGGGAAAGGCAGTCGGTGTCAGTTCGTTATTTCCTGAGAAAGGCAGTCGGTGTCAGGGGAAAGGCAGTCGGTGTCAGTTCGTTATTTCCTGGAAAGGCAGTCGGTGTCAGTTCGTTATTTCCTCAGAGGACTAAACCGCTCCGCGGTGGGAAAGACCCAGGTCTCGTTCACAAGCCGTCGGCCTCAGCAACTCGCCCCATCGACTCTGACTTCGCTCCTTGCTTGTACCAACGCGCTGCGCCGTGCTATTCTTCGGCATGGTTACGCTTGGCGGCAGCCTCGGTCCGTTTCTTCACTTCGCGGTCGCCCGGCACTCTTCCCAGAACGCGCCCCTTGCCCATCTATTCAATCTCCATTGAAGCAAAAGCTGTGCCCGTCGCGGCTTCGTCCTCCGAGATTGCATCCGCAAGGCCGACGGGGCCTGAGTTGAGGCCGCGCTCGTTTACGGCCTTGCGGATACAACATTCTTCAAATGACGAACTGCCGAGTAGGGAAGGGGCGCCCGGCGGGCTCGATCGAGCTTCGGGTTTCCCCTTCCCCCTCTAAAATTCCGTACGGTGGGTTTTCCCCAGTACGGCTTCAAATGGACCGTCAGTGGCGACCT
>JBAUOX010000998.1:0-2068 GCA_049579985.1 Isosphaeraceae bacterium
GGTTTTGTCTTAACTCTCCAAGTGAGAGGTCGCTTGTGCGGCGGGTAAGTTGGATCTTGTGGGTAGGCCTGGAGGGGAAAGGGGTCATCACTGATATCGACCGTGTGAGTGGAGGGGAAAGGGGTCATCACTGATATCGACCGTGTGAGAGGCGAAGAAGCCTCGATGACACGCAGGTAAACGCTTGATGCTGGCGGCCTAGACGTTAGGAAATCGTTATTCAGTGATGATTCCTTTCCCCTTCCTTGTCCTACCAATCGCTTTTTCACGTACATACGCTGAACCCGCTCGGCGTGGCATGAACATCCGACGAGGATTCAGTCAGGATCGTGATGCTGAGCACAACGTAATGCCCGGCATACCGTCCTGGCGAACTGCGTTCCGGATGGCCGACTCGAGCATTTCCAGGGTTACGGGCTTGGCCAGGTGGACTACGAAGCCCGCTTCCGCACTCTCGCGGACGTCATCTTTCGTCGCGTAACCGCTGAGCGCGATGCCCGGGGTGTCGCCCCGGGTGCGAACCAGGCGCATCAGGTCCAGGCCGCTGCCGTCGGTCAGGTCGATGTCGCTGACCACCACGTCGAAATCGACATCGCCATAAGCGATTTCCAGTGCTTGCCGGAGGCAGGTGGCCGTGGTCACCTTGTGGCCCTTGTCTCCAAGGACCTGGGCGAACACTTGGGCGGTCACGACATTGTCCTCGGCGAGCAGGATTCGCAGGGGGCGGCTCGCGGAGGCCGTTGATGGGGCCGGAAGATCGAGTCCGTTTGACGGTTTGGGGATCGTCCCGAGCTCGAGCGTGAACCTGGCGCCTCGGTCCCGCCCTTCACTGGCCGCCTTGAGTTTGCCACCGTGAGCCTCGACGAACGCGCGGCTGAGCGTCAAGCCGAGACCGAGACCGGGCGCATGGTGGAGTGCCGTACCATCGCCCCGCTCGAAGGCCTCGAAGACGCGGGGGATGAGAACGGGATCGATGCCGATGCCGTCGTCCTCGACCCCCAGGGTCAGGTAGCCACGCGCGTCTGAGCGCGTGCGGATGGCGATCCGGCCCCCCTCCGAGGTGTACTTCGTGGCGTTCGTGAGCAGGTTCCAGATCACCTGCTGCAGGCGGACAGGGTCGCCATTGACGTGGTGCTCGAACGCCCCGAGGTCCACTTCCAGGAGGCGGTTCTCGGCGATGTGTTCATGCCGGCAGATGTCCACGCAGCGCTCGACCAGGGCATGAACGTCGACGGTCTCGAAATGGTAGGTCATCTGGCCATGGCCAAGCCGCGAGACATCCAGAAGGTCTTCGATCAGCCGGACCTCGAGCAGGATGTTGTCGCGAATCATTGCTAGCGTCGGACGACACGACAGACACGTCCGGGAGTTGTCCAGCATGGCCGTCGCGGCCATGAGCACAGGCGTCAGCGGGGTGCGGAGCTCGTGTGAGAGGACGGCCAGGAAATGGTCCTTCGCCCGGGTGGCCAACTCGGCGACTTCCTTGGCATGACGAAGTTCTTCCTCCGCCTGCTTCCGTTCGGTCGTGTCCGACGCGATGCCCACGAGGCGTCGTGCCACACCGTCCGGGGCCTTGATGACAAACCCTCGGTCTCGGACCCAGCGCACCATCCCGTCAGGCCGGATGACCCGGTACTCCTCGTCGTACAACCCTTCCGGAGCTTTTTCTCGGAACGCGGTCTGCACCCGCTGCCGGTCGGCGGGATGGATCGCGTCGTACACCTCGTCCATTGCGGATTGCGACAGGTCGGGAGACCATCCGAACAGCTTCTCGAACGCCGGACTGACGTAGATGCGGCGGCCGGAGGCGACATCATGCATCCAGAAGGCGTCCTCGATGTTGTTGGCGAGCTGGCGGAATCGTTCCTCGCTTTCCTCCAGGCGTGCGGTCCGTTCCCTCGTTTCATTCAGAAGCCTCTCCCGCTCCTTCGCCAGGGCGACGTAATGGCTGACGGTCCTCAGGAAATCAAGCTCGTGTTCGTCGAAGTGCTCGCGGTCGCTCAGGGTGAACGAAAGTGTCCCCAGCAACCGGTCGCCGGCCAGAAGCGGGTTGCAGAAGTAGGCTTGA
>JBAUOX010000999.1:0-14152 GCA_049579985.1 Isosphaeraceae bacterium
TCGGATGCCGTGACCGGAATCCATCGGCTCCGGCCGGTGTCGACGTACTGGCCGCCCGAAAGCTGCGCGATGGTGACGCGCTCGCTGTCGAACGTCCACAGCTCAGGCACCTCGAGCGCTGCGTAGATCGCCGGCCGATCCGTCTGCGGCCGTGAGATGTCGACATCGACGGCCAGGTCGGGATTCGGATAACCCGCGACGTCGTTTTCGTTGCGGCACAGTAGTTCATCCACGACGGCCAGCTTGCCCGCGTCGAACACATAGCACTGATCGGCCTCGAGCCCGCGCTCGATCTCCGGGCGAATCCACGTCGTCTCGCCCAGCGCTTGGCGGCGGATGCCCAGCACGACGGCGACTGCCGTGATCAACCGATCCAGCAGCCGGCCGTAATGGTCGTGGACCGGTCCCTTCACCATGATTTCCAGGTCCTTTCCGTCATAGGCCATCCGTACCGCCGTCCGCGCAGGGGTTGCTCTGATCAGCCGCTCGTACACATCGAACCCCACGCCCGTGAACCCGATCCACGTCTCGCTGACCGGTGCCTTTGTCGCAATGCTCACCTCCCACCCCCGTTCACTTGCGGCAGCAGGTCCGCCACGGCGATCTCGCCGACAACCTGCCCCTGGATGATCAGATCGACTGACTCTGGCTCTCCCAGGATCGTGGGAGCTGGATACGCTCCCCCGGCCCAGGCCCCCTGGGCCCCCGAAGGGGAGGGGTGGGCATAAACCTCGAGCTGGCGGCCGGCGACGTTCACGATCCAGTACACCGGGATGCCGCCGCCGCCATAGGTCGCGGCCAGCCGGCGCTCCTCGGCGACGTCCCACCGGACGACCTCGACGACCAGGGCGACGTCCTCGGGGCCGGGATGGCGATCGCAGTAATCGCGGATCTGGCCGCGCACCACGGAAACGTCCGGCTCCGGCTCACTGTCCCGGGTGGGGACGCGGACGGGGTTCCCGCACCGGACGTGCCAGCCGGCGGGAACGAGGCTTGCCAGCGCATCGCGGCACGATTCGGAAGAGAACGCTTGCGGCGGGCTCTGTCTGGCCTTCTCCACGACGCGGCCCTCGATCAGCTCGAGGCGGTTGGTCTGGGGCAAGATCCCGTTCTCCACCATCTGGTCGTACTGATCGACGGTCAGTCTTTTCGTGGTCGGGCTCACGATCCTACGCCTCCTGAGTCAACCACGGCTGCTATCTTGGCTGCCTTCTTGGCTTCCAGCGCATGTGAGCTGATCATCGACCTTTCACTCGACGGCGATGCCGTGCTCATCGACCTGACGCCCAACGAGCTGGCACGGGTGGAGGTCACCTTGGGGTGAACAGTCGTGACCCCCAGCGAAGAGCCGAGGGGCGACTCGTTGTCCTTCAAGACTTGGCCTGAGAAAGTAGTGCACGAATGACCTGTAAAGCCTTCCTGGAACTGAAGATGCGCTTCAGGATCTCGATGAATTCCTCCTCATTCGATGCCTGAAAGATCCCATCCTTGCCTAGCTCTACGTGGGTGTCTTCAACGATCTCCTCAAGCACGTCGCTGTCGAGGTCAAAACATACGGGGTACATATAAATGTCATAGCCAATCGAAAAAAGCCGAAAGCGATAATTACCTAATGCGGGGCACGTCAGCACGAATCCGTACTTGAATGGATAACCGCTCACCGTCGAAGGCCCGAACATATCGTAATTCGCCAAGACTGCGATGACAATATTCTGCGTCTTCTCGCCTAGCAGGGAAGCCTGCTCCTTGAGGATGGTGAGCGGACTTCTCTGATCAACGGTGGAGAGCTCTTTGGGCCAAAGATCGATCATGCTGCCACCTGGAGGTTGAGTCGAAAGAGGACGGGTAAGTGATCGGAGCCCACGTCTCGGTCGGGCACGCCCGAGTCCTTGACGAGCCGCTCGGCCCCAGTATCATCCAGGATCGCCAGGTCCTTGAAATCGAATCGATCGAGCAAGGCGGGGCTGACCAGAACCTGGTCGAACATGTTCCAGAAGTAGGCCTCTTGCTCGGCATGGCGATGAAAGAAGGTGCCGGCTGGGCCGCGCGACCCGTCTCCCAGAAGGCCCCACATCGGATTGTAGAAAAAGGGATACTCCCGCCCCTGGATGACTCGAGAGCCCTCGCGCGCGATCCTCCGGTCCATCACGGCGTGTAATCCGGCGGCGCTCACCATCCCGGACTCGAATGGGTTCATGTTCAGGTCGCCGACGAGAATGGTCCTCTTGTGCCCCGCTCTCTCCTCTTCTTTGCGTATTTCTGCTCCGAGCAAGGTGCATTCCATCGCCTGACTTTTCTCGCTCCAGTGGAGCTTGCTCGGAAAATGGACGACTGCCAGCAGGATTTCCTCGAGACCCGGTAAGCGCAGCCTTCGGATCGTCAGTCGATCCGTCTCCGCGCTCGGCCGAAAGAACTGATCCGAGAACCTCGTGAAGGCAAGGATCTTGGTGTTCCCAATTCCGGGCGAGAAGAAGTAGCTCGTCTGAGTCTTGTTGAGCTCCTTGAGCAGGTCGATGGGCTCGTCCGCCACCTCCGCCAGGAGAATCACGTCGGCATCGTTCGCCCGCGCGAGGCGCGCGATCAGGGCATGACGTGACAGTCTCCCGACATTCCAGAACAACAGGGAAATCATGCTCGACGCCGACGATCCAATAGGATACTCGACACAACACACTCCACTGAATCAAGATACTTTTGTTGGCGTAGCGTGACAAGACGGCCCTCTGTCCGTCGTGGTCGGCGATTCTGGGGAATCCTCTCGGCGTCGATGAACGGTGGTTGCGGGGACGTTGAGGACGACTTGACACCCTGGCCCTGAAGAGCCTGCCGAATTTCAAGCCGCAAGCCGACTCCGGTCTCTGACCGAGTGGAGAGGCCATGTTGTACCTGATAGGTACATACGCGTACCAGTCCATTGCCGATCATGGGGAAATGGCTTGTTTCGCGGCCTTGGCCGAACGTTTGTTCCACGCTCCAATGGAACGGCCGATTGGACCAGCGCCGGTCGGTCTGGTCTCCTCTGCCACCCGGCGGATCGGATATGATCGAGGAGTAACGCCGCACCGTTGAACGGCCCCTCTTCGACCGCCCGGATGGCGGTCCCTTGGAGGAAGCGAGGCAGCCCCATGTCCACGACCGCCCTCCCCCAGGCGAGGACTCCGCCCGCGGATCGGGGTTGGATTCCGTCGCCGCTCTACCGGATGACCGTCGAGCAATACGAGGCCATGGTGGCCTCGGGCGCCTTCTCCAAGCACGACCGGTTCCATCTCATTAATGGATACCTGGTGGCCAAGATGACCCAGAATCCCCCCCATTGGGTCGCGGACGAGCTGTGCGGCGCGGAGCTGGCCCGGATCATACCCGCAGATCGGTACCTTATTCCGGCGGCCAAACCGATCCGGCTCCCCAGTCGAGCCAGCGAGCCCGAGCCCGATCGCTGCGTCGTGCGGGGGACGATCCGCGACTACGAGGACCGGCATCCCGGGCCGGACGACATCGCCCTGGTCGTCGAGGTCGCCGACTCCAGCCTGGCGGACGATCGCCAGATGGCGACCGAGGTCTACGGGCCGGCCGGGGTCCCGGTCTACTGGATCGTCAACCTGGTCCATCGCCAGGTCGAGGTCTACACCGACCCTGGGCCGGAAGGCTATCGATCGTGCGCGGTCTTCGCGGAGGTGCAGTCCGTCCCCGTGGTGCTCGACGGCCGGCCGCTCGGCCGTGTCGCCGTCGCCGACCTCCTCCCTTCGCGACCGGCCACTCCGCAGGCCAAAGGCAACGGGGCCTGACCGGCAGCGCGCATCGACTGCAACGAATCATCGCCGGGGACGCTTACTCCTGGATCGAGGTCCACCCCGTCGAAGCTCTAAGAAACCGCACGCCGGATCGTTATAGTGAGGGGAGTGCCATTCTTGGCCTGTCGTTCTCACGATGGGAAAAAACCGACTGGAGCGAGGCAGCGATGAAGACAATCGTCCTTGCGTTGCTGGGCGTTGCGGGACCCCTGGTGCTCATGGCCGTGGCGGTCGCGGCCGTCGGCTTCCTGGACGCCAGGCCGCCGGCGTCACGGGAGCAATGCGATAAGCTGGCCCAGCAGGGGAATTACAAGGACGCCTACGATGGGTACCGGGCCCTCGCCCTTGATCCGAAGGACGATCCCACGTTCGTTGGCAAAGACCTGCAGCAGGCGATCTCGTGCTTGTTGCAGCTTCAGCGCGCGGACGAGGTCGACGCGTTCCGCGAGGCGGTCATCGAAGTCCACAAGGGCAACTGGCGGTTGCTCGAGGCAGCCGCGCAGTCCTACTTGAACGATCCGGAGCATTACGGTTTCATCGTCGCCGGCGAGTTCCATCGTGGGCCACATCGAGGGGGCGGACGGTACGTCAACGTGCTGGAGCGCGATCGGGTCCGGGCCTTGCAGCTCCTCGTTCAGGGACTGGATCGCGCGCGGTCGAACCCCGATCATCCGGGGGCGGGCCGCTACTTGCTCACGCTCGCCGGGGCCCTGCTCTCGAACAGAGAGGCAAGCGAGTCGTGGCGGCTGCAGAGCCTGACGTCCCTCGAGAGCCTGCCCGATTATGATGAGTCCGCGTCCGAGCCGTGGGGCGGCCGGGAGCCGGCGGCGCCCGTGGAGGCCGACGGGACGCCCGTCTATTACCGCGTTCCGCACAACTTCTCCCAGGCGAAGAATGATGGCGAGCGGTGGCGATGGGCGTTGGCCCAGGCCGTCGAAGTTGATTCGGGCCTGCTCAACGACGCCCGCTACGAACAGGCAAGCTTTCTGCTCGGCCAGTTCGGCACCCAGACGCTGGGGGGGATCATGCAGCCGGGGCGGATAGAGAACGGCCGTTCTGAGCCGACGGATCCGCATTCCCTACAGACGCTCAAGGACGACGAAACGATCGCAAGGCTTTCGATCGGTATCAAGCGGTTCACGCTGCCGGACGAGTTCAACCCGATCAAGATCTACCAAACGATCGCCGACGATCCCGGGACGGGCCATGGCGAAGACGCCCTTGCTCAACTCGCGTCGATCTTCGGGAACCGCCGCCAGTTCGACCGGGCGGCCGGCTACGTGAAACGGAGCAAGGACGTCTACGGCGACCCGGGCGGAGCAAAGAACCAGCAGATGCAGCAGATCCTGGGGGCCTGGGGTCAGTTCGAGCCGTTGATGACCCAGCCCGCCGGCCGGGGAGCGACGGTCGATTTCCGCTTTCGCAACGGCCGCCGCGTTCACTTCGAGGCCCACGAGGTCCGTTTGGCCAAGCTCCTGAGCGACGTCAAGGAGTACATCGCGTCCAGTCCACCCCAGCTTGACTGGCAGCAGATCGACGTCAACGATGTCGGTTCCCGTCTCGTCGCTCTCAACCAGCAGCAGTATCTGGGACGTCCCGTCGCCCGCTGGGAACTGGAGCTGGAACCTCCTTCGGGGCACTTCGACAAGCGGATCACCGTGAGCACGCCCTTGCAGAAGGCCGGGGCCTATCTGCTGACCGCCCGGATGGAAGGCGGGAATGCCAGCCACATCATGGTCTGCCTCGACGACACGGTGATCGTCAAGAAATTCATGGCGGAGAAGGTCTACTACTTCATCGCCGATTCCCGCACCGGCCAACCCGTACCCAGGGCGGACGTTGACCTTTTCGGCTGGCGAATGGTGCAAGTGGAAGGCAAGAACCAGTACCATGTCGAGACCAAGGCATTGTCGCTGCAGACCGACGACCTCGGTCAGGTCTTGATTCCCACGAACATCCTGGCCGACGCCAGGGGACACTACCAGTGGCTCTGCACCGCGAGTACGCCGGAGGGCCGGCTTGCCCATCTCGGGTTCGCTCCGATCTGGGGCGGCCGTTACCATGACCCGGCTTACGACCAGGTGAAGGTTTACACGATCACCGACCGACCCGTTTACCGACCCGGTCAGCCGGTGCGGTTCAAGTTCTGGGTGGCGCACGCCCGCTACGACCAACCCGACGCCTCGGCCTTCGCCCACAAGACCTTCACGGTCGAGATTCAGAGCCCGAAGGGCGAGAAGGTACTGACCAGGAGCTTCGAGTCCGACGCCTTCGGCGGCTTCGATGGGTCTTTCGAGCTGTCTTCGGACGCGGCCCTTGGAGTTTACCAGCTTCACGTCACAAACCACGGCGGCGGTTCGTTCCGGGTCGAGGAGTACAAAAAGCCCGAGTTCGAGGTGAGCGTCGATGCTCCCACCAAGCCGGTGATGCTGGGCGAGAAGGTGCCGGCGACGATCAAGGCAAAGTACTATTTCGGTTCTCCGGTCGCCGAGGCCAAGGTCAAGTACAAGGTCACGCGGACGACGGCCGACGAACGCTGGTATCCCGTGGCCCGATGGGACTGGCTCTTCGGGCCGGGCTACTGGTGGTTCGCCGCCGACTCCTCGTGGTATCCCGGCTGGTCGCGCTGGGGCATCGCCCGGCCCGCGCCCTGGTGGTGGAATCGCCCTCAAAGCCCGCCGGAAGTCGTGGCCCAGGCCGAGGTGCCGATCCGGCCCGATGGCACGTTTCCCATCGAGATCGACACGGCGCCGGCCAGGGTTACTCATCCCGATGCGGACCAGCGTTACGAGATCACGGCCGAGGTCACCGACCGGTCCCGTCGCACCATCGTGGGCACGGGCACCGTGCTCGTGGCGCGCAAACCCTTCACCGTCTACACCTGGGTCGATCGTGGCCACTACCGCACGGGAGACACGATCGATGCCGCCATCCGGGCTCAGACGCTCGATCGCAAGCCGGTCGCCGGCAAAGGCACACTCAAGCTGCTCCAGATCCGCTACAATACCGAGGGCAAGCCGTTTGAGACGCCCGTGGAGAGCTGGGATCTTGCCCTGGACGCGGACGGCCAGGCCAGCCAGATCATCAAAGCCTCGGCTCCCGGCCAGTACCGGCTCTCGTCCACGATCGACGACGGCCATGGGCATTCGATCGAAGGAGGCTACCTGTTCGCGATCCTGGGCCAGGGGTTCGACGGATCCTCGTTCCGGTTCAATGACCTCGAGATCATCCCGGATCGCAAGGAGTATCGGCCCGGCGACACGCTGCGGCTGCTGATCAATACCAACCAGGTGAACTCGACGGTCCTGCTTTTCGTCCGCCCGACGAATGGCGTCTACCTTCCTCCCAGGATCCTCCGCCTGCGTGGCAAGAGCACGGTCGAGGAGATCGGCATCGTGCCGCGGGACATGCCAAACCTGTTCGTGGAAGCGCTCACCGTCGCCAATGGAAGGGTTCACTCCGAGGCCCGCGAGATTGCCGTCCCGCCCGAGTCGCGCGTGGTCGATCTGGCCGTCAAACCTGCTCAGAATAGGTACAAGCCCGGCCAGAAGGCGAAGGTCAAACTCAAGCTGACCGGCCCCGATGGCAAGCCCTTTGTCGGATCGACGGTACTTACGGTTTACGACAAGGCCGTCGAGTCCATCGCCGGCGGATCGAACGTGCCCGGGATCAAAAAGTTTTTCTGGACGTGGAAGCGGACCCACTACCCGCAAACCGAGTCGAGCCTCGACCGCTGGTTTCCCAACCTGGTCAAGCCAAACGAGACCGCCATGCAGGAGCTGGGAGTCTTCGGTGGGGTCCTGCTGGGTGACGTCGCTTTGCCCGGCATGGGAGGTATGGGTGGCATGGGCCGTAGAGGGAAAGGCGTCGCCATGTTCGCCCCGTCGGCCGCCGCCGCCATGGCGCCCCAGGGCCTGGCAAGGGCCAAGCTCGCGGCGCCGGCCGAGGGCAATTGCGGAGGAGTCGTCTCCGCCGACGCGTTCGAAGGTGAGCCAGGAGCTCCCGCGGTTCAGCCCGTCATCCGGACCAACTTTGCCGACACCGCCTTCTGGGCCGCCAGACTGACGACGCAGGCTGATGGCACCGCCGAAGTCGAATTCCCTCTGCCCGAGAGCCTGACCACTTGGAAGGTCAAGGCATGGGCCCTTGCTCCGGGAACCCGGGTTGGGCAGGGCGAGGCCGAGGTCATTACCACCAAGGATCTGCTGGTCCGGCTCCAGGCTCCGCGATTCTTCGTCCAGAAGGATGAGGTTGTGCTCTCGGCCAACGTTCACAACAAGCTCAAGACGAAGAAGGCGGTTCAGGTCGTGCTCGAGTGCGAAGGCAGCGTGCTGGAGATCCTCGACTCCCCGTCTCGGACCGTGGA
The DNA here is from genome assembly GCA_049579985.1 of Isosphaeraceae bacterium. Lineage (GTDB taxonomy): Bacteria > Planctomycetota > Planctomycetia > Isosphaerales > Isosphaeraceae > Aquisphaera. The sequence continues at coordinate 8,158 of JBAUOX010000999.1, forward strand.
GATCGCTGCCGGCGGCGAGCACCGGGTTGACTGGCGAGTCAAGGTCGCTCACGAAGGCCAGGCGGTCATCCGGATGAAGGCGCTGACCGATGAAGAATCGGACGCCGCCCAGATGACCTTCCCGGCCTATGTGCACGGCATGCTCAAGATGGAGGCCGTCGCCGGTGCGATCCGGCCCGATCAGGACAAGGCCCAGGTCGTCCTCCGTGTTCCCGAAGAGCGGCGGCCGGAGCTGTCGCGGCTCGAAGTACGCTTCTCGCCCACCCTGGCCGGCGCCCTCGTGGACGCCCTGCCCTACCTCGCCGATTATCCCTACGGCTGCACCGAGCAAACCCTCAACCGGTTCCTGCCCGCGGTCATCACCCAGAAGGTTCTGATCAACCTGGGGGTCGACCTGAAGGCGATCCGCGACAAGCGAACCAACCTCAACGCCCAGGAGCTGGGCGATGCGCGGGAGCGGGCCAGGCGGTGGAAGGGCTATGAGCACAACCCGGTCTTCGACCAGGCCGAAGTCGCGAGAATGGTCTCCGCGGGCATCGGACGCCTGGCTGACATGCAGCTCTCCGACGGCGGCTGGGGCTGGTTCTCCGGCTATGGCGAGTTTGCCTCGCCTCACACCACGGCCCAGGTCGTCCACGGTCTGCAACTGGCCCGCCAGAACGACCTGGCATTGCCGCCGAACATGCTCGAGCGGGGCGTCGCGTGGCTCACCGGCTACCAGGCCAAGCAGGCTCAGCTCCTGCACAATGCGATCAGCGAGGTCAAGCCGTTCAAGAAGACCGCCGACGATCTCGATGCCCTTGTGTTCATGGTCCTGGCCGACGGCGGCGTGCGCAACGACGCCATGCTCGGCTTCCTCGACCGCGATCGCACGCATCTGTCCGTGTATGCCAAGGCGATCTTCGGCCTGGGGCTGGAGAGACTTGGCGAGAAGGACAAGCTGGCAATGGTGCTCCAGAACCTCGGCCAGTATGTCGTGCAAGACGATGAGAATCAGACCGCATATCTCAAGCTTCCCAACGAGGGCTACTGGTGGTGGTGGTACGGCAGCGAGATCGAGACCGACGCGTTTTACCTGAAGCTCCTGGCCCGCACCGATCCCAAGGGAGAGCTGGCCTCGCGGCTGGTGAAATACGTACTCAATAACCGCAAGCACGGCAGCTACTGGAATTCGACCCGCGACACCGCGTTCTGCATCGAGGCGCTGGCCGATCATCTCCGGGCCAGCGGCGAGGACCGGCCCGACATGAGGGTGGCGATCGCCCTTGATGGCCGGACGCGCAAGGAGGTGAAGATCACGCCGGCCGACCTGTTCCGCTTCGACAACGCTTTTGTGCTCGTAGGCAGGGACGTCGAGACAGGGTCGCACACTGTCTCTTTCACCAAGCAGGGCAAAGGCCCGCTTTACTACAATGCCTACCTGAGCAACTTCACGCTCGAGGACCCGATCACCCGCGCGGGTCTGGAGATCAAGGTCGATCGCAAAGTGTATCGGCTGAAGAGCGACGACAAGACCGTGAGCGTGGCCGGCGGCCGCGGGCAGGCGGTGGATCAAAAAGTCGAACACTACCGTCGCGAATTGCTGTCCGAGGGAGCGACCTTGAGAAGTGGTGAGCTGGTCGAGATCGAGCTCGAGATCGACAGCAAGAATGACTACGAATACGTTGTCTTCGAGGACTTCAAAGCGGCTGGCTTCGAGCCTGTCGAGGTCCGCAGCGGCTACAACGGCAACGACCTGGGCGCCTACGTCGAGTACCGCGACGACCGAGTCGCCTTTTTCTCAAGGATGCTGGCGCGGGGCAAGCACAGCGTCTCGTACCGTCTCCGCGCCGAGATCCCCGGCAAGTTCCACGCCCTGCCCGCCCGGGCGCAGGCGATGTACGCACCGGAGCTGAAAGGCAATTCGGATGAGATCCAGCTCAAGATCGTCGATTGAGCTATTACCCCGGCAAGGAAGTAGGTCAAGCTGGAATGTCACGCGCAGTAAGGTTTGACCTACAATGCGTTTCTTTCGTGCCGGGGTAACAATTCCTGGAACTGCAATGGGAGATGTGACGCGATGAGCAACATGAGCACCGTTCGACGACCCTGGATTCGGGCCCTGGCCGGTGCGGCCGCCCTGGCGCTGGTCCTGGGAGCTGATGAGCCCACCAAGACCGTGGACGCGGGCGGTCTGAGCTTCAAGGCACCGGAGTCCTGGAAATCGGTTCCGACGAGCTCACCGATGCGCCGGGCCCAGCTCAAGGTCGAGCCCGTTGCGGGCGACGAGTACCCGGCCTTGCTGGTGGTCTATGCGTTCCCCGGCGGAGCGGGCTCGGTCGAGGCGAATCTCACGCGCTGGCAGGGCCAGTTCAAGGACGCCGACGGCAAACCCCCCAAGATCGAGAGCAAGACTGTCAAGGGCAAGAATACCGAGGTCACCCGCGTCGAGACGGCGGGCCATTACAAACCCGGGGCGATCCCTGGCATGGCCCCCGAGCCCGAGCGCGAGAACGCCCGCATGCTGGTCGCCATCGTCTCGACCGCCAGGGTCGGCTACTTCCTGAAGATGGTCGGACCCGACAAGACCATGACCGCGCTGAAGCCGTCGTTCGACGCCCTGATCGCGTCGCTCGAAGTGAAAGAGGAATAACCAGGGAAATCACACGGGGCGGCGAAGGCTCCCCTCGGGCCACGTACGGAACCGGCTCGAGCAAGGGAGCCCCGCCTTCTTCCCGTGCGGTTCTATACCTTACGCGGCCATGAGTGAAACATCTTCGAATCGCTGGAACTTGAGCGTCATCAGCGACTTCAGCTTTTCGGCGTGAGTGGTTGAAGGCATGGTTCAAACGCAGGACACAGCTCAGGGGTGGCTGGGGTCGACGCCCGAAGGGCGACGCGCCCAGATCCGAGGCTGGCGCGCTGGGGGCCGCTGGCTGTCGCCAGCTCGACCCCAGCCACCCCGCTCTTGTCACCCGCGAAGATCCGGGAGTTGAACCATGCCCATCTGTGCTCGGTGTGATGGCCAGAACCCATGTGGTAGGATTAACATTGCTCATAACGATTCAAGGGACTAGTCTCTGTCCCCGTACGAAGCACGATGAACAAACAACCGGGAAGAATTACACGGTGGCAAGACTTGCCTTCAAACCTGACACCAGTTTTTTCCGTAAGATTGCATTGGGTGCTGTCGGTACACGAGCCGTTACCGTCCATCTCGCCCGCCATGGCCATCAGACTGTTGAGCTCGAGCGGGGATCGACTGACACGAAGCTTTGGAAGGACGTTAAGCGCAAGCGGGTCAGAATACCCGATTTGGTTTGCGTGCGATGCGGCTTGCGAATCGAAAGCCGAGCCAAGACCAAGGCAGAACTCTCGATGTCCCATACCCCGTCCGACGAAGCACGGGCCTGGGATTTCGGCATGGTGGATACCGACTATGTGGCGTTTCCGGTTTGTCGGGCCGATGAGGTTCCATGGAGTGTCGGTCGACTCAGCGATCAAGGGTCATACTGGCATGAGCGTACTTGGATAGGATGGCGAACCATCGAGCGAATCAACTATTTCACTGTTGCCGCGTTTCGCGCTGTGCCTTATTCAAGGATCACAACCAAAGGTGTCACCGAAGGTTCTGAAACCTCGGTCGCATGGCCTGCGATCTTCGCCACACGCCCCGGCATTGTAAACGCCATCGAGGGTCGCAGAGTCGTTATCCAACCCGCAGCCGGAGGTCGCAGAACACCCAGAACCATCCCGCCTGATCAAACTATCTTCGTATCTGTTGATGATGTGATTGAGACGAATCAGGTTCTCGCTTCGGCCGTTAGAGCCATACCGATGACAGAGCTTGCCTGCCCTGGGTCCCTGCCCGATCACCATATCGACCATCTGTTAGCATCCCGCGAGCGCACTTTGCGGTTCACCGGGATCAAGCTCGCACGTCTACGCAGAGAGCCGCAGTACCAATCAACGGCAGAGGCATTAGTTGGCTCTTCCGTTTTTTGGTGCGAGCATCCCGGGATTTGTGGGCCTTCTTACTGGGCGAGGGCCGTTTTCCCCGGCATTCGCACTTATCCCCGGAAGATCCCATTAGTTGGCGATGACGAGGAGGACGTTTACGTCAGGCTCGAAGCCGCATCTTATCTGACTGCGGTGTGCGGACGGCCAGCGCAGCCTCTATTCGATCCTTACCTCACCAACCCGGAAGAGCAGACACGACTAGAGGCGGTTATAGCATTGGCCGAAGCAGCGACTCCCCAAGCCGTTGAGATTCTCTCAAGCTTGCTAGACGCTGAGCACCAGCCGCATTTCCTTCGCAGTGCCGCCGCATGGGGATTAGGGCGTATCGGCGGCGAAGTAGCTATCAGTCGCCTTATGCGGGCGTTTTCCGACGTCAACTACAAGATACGCGAGGAAGCGTTGGAACTGTTAGCAACTCTCGGAGTGTCCGCAACGCCAATCCTGCTCAATGGCATACGCGAAACCGATTCGGCTATCGCGGCCGGAGCTGCCGAAGCACTACGACAGCAAGAATCACTCCCCCAATCTGCTATCACACGGCTCGTAGAGGAGCTCCGTTCCGAAACACCGTCTCAATGGGCGGTATGGCTGTTTGGGCACCTTCCGCGAGACCAGGTGGCGATAACCATCGCGGATTTGCAGCAGACCTCGCCTCCGCTGCATTATGCGATAAGCCTGCTCTGGTCGTTCATGGAAAGTTGGATCGCGGGCCATTGGGAAGCATATCCTAACGGCAAGCCCCTAAGGACGGAGGACAACCATGCTCTTTAACTTGCCGCAAGACACGCTCGTCTACTCTACTTCGCTTGGGCTACAGGTATGTGCCGACAGCCGGGTTATTTTGAATGCACTTCCCGAGGCATCAATCGACCTGATCGTTACGAGTCCGCCTTTCGCCCTGCTTCGGCAGAAGAGCTATGGCAACGAGGACCAAGCAGATTATGTCGCCTGGCTTGTAGAATTCGGGCGGGCTGCTCATCGGCCGCTGAAACCTACAGGAAGTTTCGTTCTGGATTTGGGTGGGGCATATCAGCGCGGCCGTCCCGTCCGCTCACTCTACAATTTTCGCGTGCTCATTGAGTTTTGCGATGCCATCGGATACCACCTCGCGGAGGAGTTCTTCTGGTTCAACCCCGCCAAGCTCCCCTCGCCAATCGAGTGGGTCAACAAACGGAAAATACGGGCAAAGGACGCGGTCAACACCGTCTGGTGGTTCTCAAAGACCGATGCACCGAAGGCTGATGTAACCCGCGTGCTTGCCCCCTACTCAGCCCGGATGAAAACGCTCCTCAAAGACCCGGAAGCGTTTTACACCCCGAAGGAACGGCCTTCTGGCCATGATATCGCCAAGGCCTTCGGCAAAGACAATGGCGGGGCGATCCCTTCCAATCTGCTTCAAATTCCGAACACTGAAAGCAATTCCCATTACCTCAGAATTTGCAAGGCACTCGCCCGGGACGGTCATCCTGCCCGCTTCCCCGCAGACTTGCCCCGGTTTTTCATCAAATTCCTGACCGACCCCGGTGACCTTGTCGTCGACATCTTCTCCGGCTCAAACACCACCGGATACGCAGCCGAGCAATCAGACCGCAAGTGGCTCAGCATTGAGAGCGACAGGTCCTATGCCGCCATGTCTTCGATCCGATTCATGGAAGACTGCGACGAAAGTCAGATAAAGGAATTACTCAGGAGAATCGAAGGCAACGAACCTATCAGGATTTATTCTTCTTCCCTGCCACTGCAACCATGCCAAAGCGACTCACAGCACCCATCGCCAGACGCGGGACGCCCCACATCGCAACAGATGCTTTTCTAGAAGTTGCCCTAACCCCCTCGAAGAAAAGGAGACACGAAGAAAAGGAGACAGCCACGAATGGCACTCGGTTAAGCTTAACACACTGGGCTTTAAGGTGTTACGGAGGAAAACACCGGCACATCGACTAATAAGTAATAACATGATTTTTACTTCACTTGACCCTAAACCCCGCGTTTCTGA
>JBAUOX010001000.1:0-16462 GCA_049579985.1 Isosphaeraceae bacterium
GATCATTGCAAAGGTGGGTGAGTGGTGCTCGAGCCGTTCCATCGTGCGATCTATCTGACCGGTCCAACGGCTTCGGGGAAGACGGCGATCGGTGTCGCGCTGGCTCGCCGGCTGGACGCGGAGATTGTCGCGGTTGATTCGATGACACTTTACCGCGGCATGGACATTGGCACGGCCAAGCCGGCGGACGCCGAGCGCGGGGGAATTCCCCATCACTTGATTGATGTGCTCGATCCGTGGCAGGCGGCCAGCGTCGCCGAGTATCGACGGTGGGCCCTGGCAGCCGTCGAGGACATCGAAAGGCGAGGCAAGCGGGTTCTCTTCGTGGGCGGCACGCCCATGTACCTGAAGGCCCTGCTGCGAGGGCTGTTTCAGGGTCCAGGGGCGGACTCCGCACTTCGACTTCGCCTGGAGCGCGAGGCCGAGGAGGGTGGCACGAAGGCGTTGCATCGACGGCTCGCCGCCGTCGATCCTCCGACCGCCGCGCGGCTTCATCCCAACGACCGGCGGCGGGTCATCCGGGCGCTGGAGTTGATCGAGCTGACCGGTCAAGCGCTCGGCCGGCTCCAGGTCGAGCATGAGCGTTCCGCTCCCGCGGGGACCCTGGTCTTCGCGCTTGACCGGCCCCGCCCCGAACTTCACGACCGGATCAATCGCCGGGTCGCGACGATGTTCGATGCGGGGCTCGTCGAGGAAGTTCGCGCCTTGTGGTCTTCGCCTCGCCCCCTCAGTGCAGTGGCCGCGCAGGGCGTGGGATATCGCGAGGTCATCGAGATGCTGGAAGGCAAGGCCGGCTTGACGGAGACGATGGAGCGGGTCCGCGCGCGGTCGCGCCAGCTCGCCAAGCGCCAGTGCACCTGGTTTCGCGGGCTGGTCGAGGTGCGTCCCTGGCCGGTCTTGCCTGACGATGATGCGGAGCGGGTCGCCGACCGGCTCGCCGACGAGATCAAGGCCGACCGAGCGCGGAGGCGAATCTGCTAAGTTGCTCTTCCCCGGATGGTCGCCATCTGCTATCAAGCGGGCCGTCTGAAGAGCCGACGTCCGGCCTGCGCCGCACGTGCGCACGCCAGGCCGGGTTGCTTTCCTTCTCCCTGTCTTGACGCAGATCTCGCAAGCACATTGCATCGTCAGCGCGTGGCGTCGACCGGGGCCGTTCCCAAGGAGGGGACCGTTTCCATGGGCCGGCGACTTCTCATCGTGATGGGTTTCGTGCTGATCCTGGCCGGGCACGATGCGCGTGGCCAGGACCAGGAAGCAGCAGGGACAAGGGCGCAGGACTCCGCGGCAGCCCCGCTCCCGCAGAGCGCTCCCGGCGAGGGCGTCGAAAACGGCTCTGATACCACGCTCAGGCCGGCCGCAGCCGCGGCTTCAACAGGCAGCCTTGCGCCAGGAAGCGAGCCTGCTACTGTGGAAAGTCTGCCCCCGGCGGGCACCGATCCGGAGCCAAAGCCAATACCTACGGCGCCGGCCGGCAAGAAATCGGGACGGTTGGTCCCCGGATTGCTCGACACCGAGGTGAGGCAGGCCCGGAGCGCAGGCGATGCCAATTCGCCCCAGGGCGTGCCTCCGCCGCCTCACTCCGCCACCGCGTCCCCGGCCCAGGAAACCGCGACGCCCGGAGAAGGAGCATTCGAGGGGCCCGGTTATGTGCTTCCCTCGGACCGGCTCCCGCTGGGCAAGCAGGAGGTCGTGCTCAGCGTGGACGTGCAGGCGCCGGCGAACCTCATTTTCAACCGCGAGTCGATCGTCAAGATCATCGTCAAGAACAGCGGCTCGACCGATGTTCAGGGAGTCATGGTTCGTGACGAATTGCCCGCGGGGCTGACCTTCGTCAGTAGCCAGCCGGAGGCTCAGCGCGTCGGTGATTCGCACCTGAGCTGGCGGATCAGCACCCTGCCGGCGGGATCCGACCGCGTGATCTTGCTGAAGGTCAAGCCGAGCAAGACCGACGGGGCCCTCGACCACGCGGCGACCGTGACCTTCCAAGCCGGCAGCAAGGCCACCAGCCGGGTGCTCCGGCCTCAACTCAAGCTCGAAGTCGTACAGACCCCGACCGAAGGCAAAGTGCTCAAAAACAAGACGGCCGAGTTCCGGATCGCCGTCACCAACTCCGGAAACGGCCCGGCGCGGAACGTGACCGTCAAGGCCAAGCTCAGCCCTGGCTTGCGCCACGACACCGGCGAGCGCAACGAGGATAATAGCTTCGAGCTGCCAATCCAGGAGCTGGGCCCCGGCCAGCGTGAAGACCTCGACCCGCTGACCGTCGAGGCCATTCAAGGCGGAGCACAATCGTGCACGGTCACGGCCACAAGTGACGATGTCGATCCCGACAAGGAGTCGGCCGAGGCCATCCGCTACCTCGACGTCGTCGAGCCCAAGTTGAAGATGACGCTGACCGGGCCCGACAAGCGGTATACCGACACGGTCGCCACATACGCGATCACTCTGGAAAACCCGGGCACTGCCCCGGCGAGGAACGTCAAGGTACTGGCGACGCTTGGCGTCAGCGGCCGTCTCGTCGCCATTCCACCCGGCGCCAAGTACGATACGACCTCGCGCCGGCTGCAATGGACCATTTCCCAGATCGATCCCGGCGAGAAGCCACGGCCCCTTGCCTTTGAGGTCCGTATGGGAGGGATCAGCGCCTACGAGATCCACGTCGAGTCGCGTGGCGATAACGTGATCCCCCTGAAAGATCGCAAGATCACCGACGTTCAGGGCATGCCCGACGTCGACCTGGTGGTTCGTGAGCGGCGCCGCGTGGTTGACGTGGACGGTACCACCACGTTCCAGATCCGGCTGCGCAATTACGGCACCAAGGAAGCCACCAGGTTACAGGTCTCGGCGAAGTTGTCCGACAACCTCGATGTAACCGACACGGCCGGTGGACCGGAAGGGGTCTCTTATCGTAAAGGTGGCGCGCTCATGTTCCCGCTCATCGACCGGCTTGGCCCGGGCAAGGAGATGACCCTGGGAATCAAGGTGAAGGTCACCAAGCCCCAGCCCAAGATCGGCACCTGCCGCGTCTTCCTCTTGCACGACGACCTGACCGAGCCATTGGAAGACATGGCCGGGGTCAAGATCACCGAATCGGCCCGCGCCGCCACCACCGGGCCGTGAGCATGGCAACTGCCATCTGCCATCTGCATTTCATATATTCAGCTCCACGTCCATGTTCATGGGCCGGCCGAGGTTGGTTCCCTGGCGGTTTCCGCGTACAATCGGGTCGTTGATCAGGGACCCGGGGTGGACGGAATCTCGCTCGGGGCTGAACCCGGACCCGCGCCCTGACGGTGTCTCTCCTTGCGCAGGACAAGAGATGCAGCATTTGACACCCGCACGGTTTTCGAACGGCCGCCGGGCTGCCGCCGCCATCTGGCTGCTGATCACTCTGGCCGGACTGCTCGCGACTGACATCCCCTCGATCGCTCAGGAACCGGCCGGGGGAAATCATCGCCCGGCCAACCGGCTGGCGAAGGAAACCAGTCCCTACCTGCTGCTCCACGCCCACAATCCCGTGGACTGGTACCCCTGGGGGCCCGAGGCGTTTGCCAGGGCGAAGGCCGAGAAGAAGCCCGTCTTTCTCTCGATCGGCTATAGCTCGTGCTACTGGTGCCACGTGATGGAGCGCGAGAGCTTCATGGACCCGGAGATCGCCAGGTTCCTCAACGAGCACTTCGTGTGTATCAAGGTCGATCGCGAGGAACGCCCGGACGTTGATCAGGTTTACATGGCCGCTCTCCAGGCGTTCAGCACGGGAGGGTGGCCGATGTCGATGTTCCTGTTGCCCGATGGCCGCCCGTTCTACGGAGAGACCTATCTCCCTCCCCGCGACCGCCAAGGGATCTCGGGTTTCCTGACCGTATTGAGTGGGATCGACAAAGCCTGGCGCGAGGAGCGCGGCGAGATCGAGCGGGCCGCCGACGGCCTGACCGAAATCGTGCGACGCAAGCTGGGAAGTTCGGGCAGCCGCCGCAAGCCGGCGCTCACTCTCGCGTTCGCCGCCGCCGGCCGCGCTGCGCTGGCCGAACAGTTCGATCCCGAGTTTGGAGGTTTCGGCTTCAACGCGCAGAACCCGCGCCGGCCCAAGTTTCCAGAGCCCGTCAACCTGGTCTTTCTGCTGGATCAGGAGCGCCGCGACCGTCGCAAGAAAGGAGTCACCAGGGACAGCGCGGGTTCGCCGGCTGCGGCGTCGCTCAGCGCGGTCAAGCCGGGGCGAGCCGACCCGCTCTTCATGGTGCTGTTCACGCTCGACAGGATGGCACGGGGGGGCATTCGCGATCAGCTCGGCGGGGGTTATCACCGCTATGCGACCAGTCGCTACTGGATCGTTCCGCACTTCGAGAAGATGCTCTATGACAACGCCCAGCTTGCCTCGGTCCACCTGATGGCGTTCGAATTGACCGGCGACGCCCGCTGGCGTGACGAGGCCGAGGCCACGTTCGCATTCGTCGCGCACACGATGACCGCGGCGGAGGGGGGCTTTTTCTCGTCGCTCGACGCCGAGACGGGAAGCGGGGAGGGCGCCTACTACGTCTGGTCCCGCGACGAGGTCAAGGATGTGCTGGGCGCGGGTCCTGATGTCGAGGTTTTCTCCCAGGTCTACGGACTGAAGCGCGAATCGAACTTCGAGGGCGGTCGCTACGTCTTGCTCCAACCCCGGCCCCTTGCCGAGCAAGCGGACAAGCTCCAGACCACTCCCGAAAAGCTGGAGGCGCTGCTGAGTCCGCTCCGCACGCGGCTGCTGGCCGCGCGCGAGAATCGCCCCGGCCCGTTGCGCGACGACAAGATCATCACCGCCTGGAACGGCCTGATGATTGCCGCCTACGCCGACGCCTATCGGATCCTCAAGAACGACGCCTATCGCCGTGCCGCCGAGAACTGCGCCGAGTTCCTCCTGAGGAGACTGCGCGAGCCTGGCGGACGCTTGCTCAGGACCTATTGCGCGGGGCAGGCCAGGCTGCCCGCCTATCTCGAGGATTATGCGTTCCTGGTGCACGGGTTGTTGCGGCTCCATGCCGCCACTGGTGAATCCCGGTGGCTGGACCAGGCTCGTGGTCTGACCGATCGAATGATTGCCGACTTCTCCGACACGCAGGAGGGAGGCTTCTTCTTCACAGCCAGCGACCATGAGAGCCTGCTTACCCGTTCCAAGGACCCCTACGACGGCGCGCTGCCGGGCGCCAACAGCGTTGCGGTTCTGGACCTCCTGGCCATCTCCCGCGCCACCGGTGAGAAGAGCTACCTGGAGCCTGCGCGAAAAACTCTTGAGTCTCTCAGCACGGCTCTCTCGCAGAATCCCGCCGCGATGCCGCTCCTGCTTGTCGGCCTGCAGGAGTATCTCGACGCTCGCCCCGACCACGTTCTTCCCGGTTCCTCGGGCGAGGCTGCTCTCGCCCCGGTCCCGAACCGCCCGGTGACCGCCAGCGCGAGGATCGCGGACGCCCAAGAACCCGCTCCCGGTCGAGTTCTGGAGGCGACCGTTTCCATCGCCATCAAGGAGGGCTGGCACATCTATGCCAATCCGACCGGCGTCGACGTTTTGAAGCCGACGACTCTGGTCCTCGATCCCGGCCAGGCTGCCGCCGACCTCCATGTCGATTATCCCCCCGGCCAGACCAAGGTCCTTGGCTCGCTGGGCACGGAGAAGGTCGCTCTCTACGAGGGCAATGTCAACATCCCCTTTCGCGTCACCCTGCCTCGGGACGCCCGGGCCGGGAAAACCACTGTGCGACTCAGGTTGAATTACCAACCGTGCGATGACAGGGTCTGCCTGGCACCGGCGAGCCTGGCGATTCCCCTGGAAGTGTCCGTTGGTCCGCCGTCAGGCCACGTGGAGAACAAGCCATGAGCAGCGAGACCATCACCAGAATCGGACCTGCCGATCAAGGACGACGAATGAGACTCGAGGAATTCGAGCACGCCGAAGCCGAGAAAGGACATCTCTTTGAACTGAGCAGGGGAATTGTGACCGTGGTCGACGTACCTAATCCAGGCCACCTGGCCCAGGTTCTTGCAATTCGCCGACAGGTTCATGCCTATGATGCGGCCAATCCGGGCCGCATTCATACGATTGCCAGCGGCAGTGAGTGCAAGCTGCTGATCTCGGGTCTGGAATCGGAGCGCCATCCCGATGTGGCCATCTACAAGACGCCCCCGCCGGAGGGGCAGAACGCTGATGAGATCTGGTCCCAGTGGGTGCCGGAGATCGTCGTCGAGGTGGTTTCTCCCAGCTCCCGGCATCGTGACTACCAGGAGAAGCCCGAGGAATACTTGCGACTGGGTGTTAGCGAGTACTGGATCGTCGATGCGGACGAAGGATTGATGAAGGTGCTGCGGCGGTCGCGCGGCCGCTGGGTCGAGTACCCCGTTCGCCCTCCCGCCGGATACCGCACGCGGCTGCTTCCCGGATTCGAGTTCTCGATCGAAGCAGTCTTCCAGGCCGCGGGCGGTTCATGAAATGGTCCGCCGTCAGTCCCCGTGGAGAGCAAGCCATGAGCAACAAGACCATCACCAGAATCGGTCCTGCCGATCAAGGGCGACGAATGAGCCTCGAGGAATTCGAGCACGCCGAGGCCGAGGATGGCCGGCTCTACGAACTGAGCAGGGGAGTTGTGACCGTGGTCGACGTACCCAAGCCTCGCCATCTGAAGCTGTTCGACGCAATCCGCCAGCAATTCTCTGATTTCAAGAGTAAGCATCCCAAGCTCATCTACGCCATTGCCGGGGGAGGCGAGTGCAAGCTGCTGATCGCCGATCTGGAATCGGAGCGGCATCCTGATCTGGCCATCTACAAGACCCCTCCGCCGGAGGGGCAGAACGATGATGAGATCTGGTCCAAGTGGGTGCCGGAAATCGTCGTCGAGGTGGTTTCTCCCAGTTCCCGGCATCGCGACTACCAGGAGAAGCCCGTGGAATACTTGCGACTGGGTGTGGGCGAGTACTGGATCGTCGATGCGGACGAAGGCTTGATGAAGGTGCTGCGGCGGTCGCGCGGCTGTTGGGTCGAGTACCCCGTTCGTCCTCCCGCTGGCTACCGAACCCGGCTGCTTCCCGGATTCGAGTTCTCGATCGAGGCAGTCTTCCAGGCCGCGGGCGGTTCATGAAGGGGACGGGCTGGAAACGGGACGCTGCTAGATATTGATTATTGATTCTAGCTGCGTCCCGTTTCTGCTCCGAATCGCCTCCCGTCCCCTTCTCCTCAGGTCAGGTCGGAGGGATAGGCCTTCCGCATCGGTGTGCATCCTTGCGTCGGGGAATGGGCGGACTTCCTGCACTGGAAACAGCTCACGAAATCTGAGGATTACCGGATAGCCTCTTGCTCGTCCGGGGGGCTGTTGGCTGTTATTCTCTTACGATCCGGAACGTCGGCGCCTCTTCAGGAGCCCGAGCCCGAGTAGCGCAAGCGACGCCGTGCCGGCGGCCACAATCAGGCTGGATGGCTCGGGGACAGTGATTGTAGGAGGGCTCACAATATCGTTGCCCGTTGCGACTACAGCGACCATCAAGAGGAAATCCATCAGCATATCGATCGGAATCGAATTCCGGATGACCTGATCGATCCGCTGGTGAAAGGGTCGTGAATCGCTTCTTGATTGAACTCTACCTGGATGAAGATGTTGACATGCTGATGGCGGATTTGCTCCGGGCACGCGGCTTCGTGGCCACCACGACTCGTGACGCCGGCAAGCTTCAAGCCAGCGATGCGAAGCAAACGGCGTGTGCCGTAGGCCGGCAAGAAACCCTCCTGACTCACAATCGAGCGGATTTCGAAGCGCTTGCCCGAACTTACCTTGCAACGGGCCAGTCGCATCACGGGATCATCATCGCCACCCGCCATCCGCCCTACGAGATCGTGCGGCGCCTGCTCCTGATCCTGAACCAGGTGACTGCTGATGAGATGCAGGATCAGCTTCGTTACATCTGATACCGACTCTCTCGTCTTTCTGAAAAAACTGTCACTCTCTGATTAGATAAAGGGGACAGTCGTGAATGGCATTAACTTAAGCGTAAACCCAAGGTCCCTTTGTACTTGCGGTCGATTTTGGCGAGACTAAACATATGAGTTTCACACATGTTAATGTGTTTTCATTGCGAAAAAAAACCGTAGTCGTTCACAAGTGTGATCCACGCGCATTCGCCCAGAAGACGTGATGTGTCCGGGATCAGTACGGGCAGGAATCGGCGGAGCCTTCCTGATGGGAGAGCTCGTGCACGAACTCCCTCGCCTGCCTGAGCGACCAGGCGTCCTCGGTCTGCTCGAACAGACCGACCGCTTCATGAGCCACCTCAAGGGCGAATTGGCGGTTCCCTTGCAGAGCTCGGAGCCGTGCGAGATTGAGTAGCGATCTTCCCTCCCTGCGTCGATCGCGAAGCTCCCGGAATACGAGGAGGCTCTGATGGAGCATCGCCTCGGCTTCAGTCCACAGTCCTTCCTCACGAAGGAAGGCCCCAAGGCTGTCCAGGATGACCGCCTCGTTGTGGCGGTCATCGAACTGGCGCCAGATGGCCAGGCTCTTCTGGAGCAGGAGCTTGGCCTGATCGCACTGGCCTTGCTGATGATAGACCTGTCCCAGATGATGGAGGATCTCCCCCTCATCGTAGTGATCGCCGACCCGGCGACTGAGCTGGAGCCCCTGCTCGCACACCTCAATTGCCTCCTTCCAGCGGCGCTGGAACCGGTAGACATTTCCGAGGCAGGCCAGTGTCTTCGCTTCGCCTACGGGATCGCCGGTTCGGCGGAGCAAGCCGAGTGCCTGCAGGGAAACCGCCTCCGACTCGTCGTATCGCTCCCGAAGCCGCAGCAACCGACCCATGTGCTTCAGCGCGTTACCCTCACCGCGCGGGTCGTTCAGTTCTCGCCAGATCGGCAGGCTGGCCTGGTGCGAGGCTTCCGCTTCCGCCCACCTTCCCTGTTCGAGGTAGGTGAGACCCAGGTAATCGAGAGTCAGCGCCTCTCCACTGCGGTTGCCGGCGCGCCGGGTTGCCTCCAGCGAACGAGTAAGGAGGTGCTCGGCATCGCTCCAGTGGCCCCTGACCTCTAAGAATATGAAGATGGCGCGTGCAAGCTGAAAAACGGAGTCCCAGTCTCCGGCGGCATGGGCAAGGTCCGCTGCGGCGATCAGGTTGCCAAGCTCGGCCTCGCACCAGTTGAGCGCCGCATTGAGGACCGCAGGATCGGCAGGAACCTGCCTGGGGGGAACAAATTGTTCGGCCCGCATGCTCACGAACCGGATCAGCGCTCGTGCCGCGTCGCTTTCACGGGCACTACGCTCGAGTCCTAGCTTCTCGAGCACGACCTGGCGCAGCAAGGGGTGGATCGTGTAGCGGTTTCGCCCCAGTCGCCAGACCGAAGCGCTCACCAGCTCGGCAGCAGCGTCGTCCCAATCCAACTTTCCGAGAACGGCGCTGATCACATCGGGGCTGGCCCCGTCGGGGAACACGCTCATGCTGTGCAGCAAACCAGTCGCCTCCGGGCTAAGCTCGCGGAATGACAGCTCCATGCAACGCCTCAGACTCTGATGCCGGTCGGGGCGGGTCGGGTCGGCCGGCGCGGCGATCACGTCCGGGCCGCTTTGCACGCGCTCGATGAGACGGCTCAGAGGAATGAGGGCGGAACGAGCTGCGAGTAGCTCGATCGCCAGAGGCTGCCCGCCGACGGCTGTGCAGAGCTTCCGAATCTCGTGCTCCCGTCCCGCGGTGTCGAGCCCGGCGCGCGTCGCGCGCTCAATGAAGAGAGACTCGGCATCGGGGGGGGCGAGTTCCTCGACCACGACGATGTGGCCGCTCAGACCCGGAGGAACCTCGCGGGTGGTGATCAGGACCCTTGCGGGCGGCCTCACGCTCGACAGCCAGCAGAGAAGATCCACATGCTTGGCGACCGTCTCGAAGTTATCCAGCACGACCAGCGAACCAGCCCGGGACAAATGTTCGAGGATTCTTGCGTTACATCTTTCCAGGCCTTCCTGCTCCAATCGGTCTCCGAAGAAGACATGCGCCATCTGTCGGAGACACTCTTCGAAACTGGGCTGGAGCTCACAGTTAATCCAGGCGACTCCATCGGGGTACTTGTCTGCGGCCCGTCCCCCATGAGCAAGTTGCAGGGACAAGGCGGTTTTACCCATGCCTCCTTCCCCCTTGAGCACGGTCACGCCCCCGGCCGCCAGGGATTTCCGGACATTCTCGAGGAGGTCGTTTCGGCCGATGAACGCGACAGCGGGCGGGGGGAGGTTCGTGGGAGAAGCCGCTGCCTGCTTGAGCTGCCGCGGGGTCTGACCCTCGCGGAACAGTTCGTAAACTGGTACACGTCCAATGCCCCTCAGATCGCGCAGGCCATGGGGGTAGACGACCACACCGGTGATCTGCTCCTCGCGGATCAAAGCCGCCGCCGACTCCGAGATTACGATCTGCCTGCCGCTGCTCAGATCGCAGAGCCGGGCCGCAAAATCGACCTCCTGGCCCAGGTAGTTGCCTGGATCATTGGGACTGGGTTCAGGCGCCCCGAGGTGGAGGCCGATCTTGACCTCGAGCGGTCCAAGCGGTGTGGGGATCGGCTCCTGCTGATGACTCTGCTGAAGGTCAATCGCCCACCGGACGGCCTTAGCGAGATCGTTGAAGACGAGAAAAAAGCCGTCCCCCGCATTATTGACGATCTGGCCCTCAAACTCCGCGAGGTGGGCGACCACTCGACTATGGTGGGGAGACTGGATCGTCTCCAAGTAAGTCTGATTCCGCGCACCAAGGTCCTGACCGGGGAGCAAAGACTTGATGGCCGTCGAGTTGACCAGATCCGTGAAGGCCAAAGCAAGTAACCTGGTCGCCATCTCGACGCCTGCTCCATTCCCGGAACGCTCATCACTCATCGAATTACTGAGCGTTGCACAAATAGATTAAGCTTTCTATCCAAAATCTGGAACTCTCAAAGAAAGATTGAATCCGTCGCGGTTTCTGTCCCAATCGGCCGATGCCAGGGACATGGAGACCATCGTTAATGTGGACAAGTCCGTGAACTATGTTTATGGCCGGGTAGATGGTCCGGCCCGGTGCGAGGTCCGGTTTCACGGGGCATGGGATTACACCAGGATCTGGCGGCGTGCCTCAGCGGAGTGGTGGGCTCTTTCTTGTCGAGATCCACTCCGAGCTCGGCATGAGCTGGTAGAGCAAATCCCGCGGGTCGTCGCTCACTTTCCAGATCTGGCCGTTGTGCAGGTACATCCTCCGCTGCTCTTCCAGGTTCAGCGGACGGGCGCCGACGCGGCCGAAAACGCTAATCTGGTTGCCCGATTCGTCGACGGCTCGGTCGCGGTCCACGCCTTCGGAAATCGCCAGTGCGTGGCCTTTCAAGGGCAGGGGGAAGGTGGCGATCAGTTGCGGAGTGGGCCGTGGACTGAAGCCATAGTTGCCAGGCGTCTCCGGCGAGGTGAGCTGGACGACCCGCAAACCGTTCTTGCCATCGGCGAGGTAGGCGAACTCGCTGACGTAGGTGATCCCAAGTTTGACGTCATTGAGGTCGTTGATGCATCCCCCGGCATTGAACACCTGATCGATCCGGGGTCGCTCGGGGTTCGTGACGTCCACGATGATCAGTCCCTGCGACCCTGCCGCGACGTAAGCATAGGTTCGCGCCACGTAGAGGCTGCGGGCATCTTGCAGCGGTAGCGTCGCGATTGGCTTGGGGTGCGCCAGGTCGGTGATGTCGAGGACCTTCATCCCCTCGATATCGCAGGCGAAGGCGTAGCGGAACTGGGCCTGGATCGTGCGCGGGTGGTTAAGGAACGGCTCGCCGATGACCGAGGTAACGCTCGGGTGCTTGGGGTCCTCCATGGCCACGACAACCAGCCCGGCGTCGCAGGTGATGTAGGCATAAGTGCCGATGATGGTGATTCCCCGCGCCCCGCAGAGGATGCCCCCGGGATTGTAGGTCAGCTCCCGGCCCAGGAAGTTGTTCAGCGGGTTGCCGTCCAGCAGCGTGCCGGCGGGGACAAGGATCAGGCCCTCGTACTTGTCAGTCACATAAACGTATGCGTAAAGCGCGGGAACGGCTTGCTCGCGGTTCTCGGGCTTGTGGGTGCGGGTAGGGTCGGGAGCCGTGGTCGCCGGAGCGGCGACTGCCGTGGCGTACCTGGTGCGGACGAAGAAACGCTGCCCCAGGGGCGAGACGGGCGCCGTGACGATTCGCTCGGAGAAGCCCTTGTGATCGATGAACGCGATGTCGAAGAGCCTCAATCCTGCCTCGCCGCAGGCCGCGTAGAGATATTCGCCCCGGGCCTGGAGTGAAAGGATTTCCGGGTGTAGATGCCGCTCGCTGACATCCGTGCCGGGGTGCTCGTGGGCATGTTCCAGGCGTTGTCCGCGCTTCTGGTGCTCACCAAACCGGTCGGGATAGGCGAGCTTGTGCAGGGCGCTGCCAATCACCGCCTGCGGCTCGTCCCTTTCCGTGACCACCACCGCGGCCAGGCCGTGCTCACCCGCGGCTACCCAGCAGTATCGGCCGATGAAGTTGACGTAGTTGGTACCCTGCATCAGGAGCTGGGCCATGATCGCGTTGTTGTCGTTGTTCTTCGAGAGATGGCAATCGGTGCACATCTTGGTGTCGGAATGGCCTGGTAGATAGGCCCCTGGTGATATCGCGCGGCCCTTGTCGGGGCCATCGCGAACGACAGGTGGACCGCCGCGAACCGTGTGCGGGACGTTCGTGCTGAAGGCAATTCCCGAGAGGCCCTCGCCCGAAATCGTCTGCTGCTGAACGTAGATCGACTCGCGGTTGGCGTTGTACGATCCCACGTGAACTGCGCAGCTCGATCGGGCTGGACCAATCCGATTTCCGGTTACGTCGCCGTCATGCGCCAGCATGAAAACGTCGTCGCGGAGTGTTTGAAAGTTATAGGAGGTGTAATTGCGGGTCACGTCTCCCTCGTTAAGGAGCTGGGGCATCTTCTTGTTGGCCCGCTGGGGAAGGTGGCAGCCGAAGCAGCTCGCGTTCCACGAGGAGTGACAGCCGATGCAGCTCATCTTGTCGTTGGCATGGGCGCAAACGCTGCCATCGCCTCCGGGCACGTCGCCCCAGACGATTCGATCGCCCTCGAACCGCACGGTCTTGGCCAGGCGGGCCCGTTCGTTGTAATGGGTCGATTCGGGATTGACGGTGTCTGCAACCTGCGTGACCTCCCAGGCCAGGTCGGGTTCGATCATCGATCGCTGGATGATCTTCTCGCCTTCGCGCTCGAATCTGCGCTTCTTGAACGGGGTCCGCAGCACCTTCAGGTCCCGCCCGCTCTTGCCTGACTCGGCCGCCGATGTGTCCGAGGCGGGACCAGAGGTGAACAACGTCGCGCGCTGAGTGATTGTCCCGTGGCAGTCCGTGCACTGGATCTCGATCGCGGCGCGGACCTCGCCGTAGAGCTTGGTGTTACCGTGAACATCCTGAATGAAATGGCAATCGACGCAGTGCATCCCCTTCTCAAGGTGAATGTCGAGCTGGTGCACGGGCAGGCCGTCACGCTTGGCTTCGGCGCGATCGAATGCAGCCTTTTGCGTGGCCGCCGCGTTCCTGGTTCGATAGCGCTCTTTCAGCTCCGCCGGCAGGCGGACCGCCTCCATCAAGGCCGCGGTGGAGCTATCCCCGACGGGCTCCCCGCGGTGGTCCAGCAGGTTTCCCTCTCGATCCTTCTTGAACACGGCGCGAAAGACCCAACCATGGCCGTGATAGTCGGCGAACTGGGTGTGGCGTGCCCGAGGATTCAGATCGGCGACTTTTTCCAGAAAGGCCGGGTCGGACCAGTTCCCCCGCGCCGCGGTCTCGTCGGGGTTCGACATCATCGAGCGAGTGAACTCTTCCGCCGTCGGGTTCTTCTGGTGCTTGGGATACATCAACTCCCCGTCGGTCTCCTCGTCCCACCACATGTAACCGGTATATGTGTTGAGCACCGTTGTGCCGGGATGAATGTGGCAGACAATGCACTGGCTGGTGGGGATCCCGGTGACAAACTGGTGCTTGATCGGGTGGCCCCGCTCAGTCTGAGAAATGGTCGGGTCTGGCTGGAAACTTAATCCCTGGTTGCCGAACTTCGCATAAGGGCCCGAATTCACGGGAGACCGATCGTTGGCATAGATCACGTGGCAGGCGGTGCAGCCGCCGGAGCGGTAGTCGCCCGGGTGATCGTTGGTGCCCAGGAAATTGAGTGTCGGGCCCAGAAGCCGCGTTTTCTGCAATCCGATGAAAACCGGATCGGTGCGGTTGCGAGTTCCCAGCCCTCGGGCGCTCAAGCCCGCGCGCGGCTTGCCCGGATCTTCGAAGGGGTTTGGCAGGCCAACCTCTTGCGGATCACGTCGGCCGCGCTCGAAGATGCGCAGGATATTGGCTGGCTGAGACACTTCGAACCGGGGCAGCGGATCCAGAAATGGCAGGACACCTTTGCGGGCGGTCTCCTCAGCCGTCGGCGGGGGCACGGTTTGCATCCGCTGCGGTGCTCCGTGCATGCTGTAACTCTCACCATAGCGTGAGAACTTGTCGGGAACCGCGCCATTATTATAGAGCGCGGCGCCCCAGAGCATCGTGCCATGAGTCATCATACTTTTGCGTACCTGGAGGACCTGATCACCGTGACAGTTCACCGTCCCGCAGCCCAGGTGCGCCACCCGCAGGTCGCCGGGGTTCACGAAGCGGATGAACTCCGGCGACTCGTGGTTCAGTAGCGTGTACGACCGGATGGGATTCGCCGAGCTTCCCCAGGCTTCAGGAAAGCGAGGCCAGACGTGGGCCAGACGCTGGTCAGGTGTGTTGGAGTTGCCCCCGTGGCAGTCAACGCAGCCGAGCCGAACCGTCTCAGGCTTGCCGTGGGGCTCATGCTGTCCTCGATGACACTGAACGCACCCTGTGCTCTTTGCGGCAGCCATCTCGGACGACTGTTTCGACAGATCGAGCCCCTCGAGTTGCAGGGGTGACGGGTAGGATTCGCCGACTGCCACTCGTTGTGGGGCCGCTGACCGCGAAAGAGGCTGAGGCGTCTGCGCCCGAACGAGCTGACCCCGGTCCCGATCGGGTGTCCCGAACAGAACGAATCCGAAGATCAGAACCACCAGAGGCAGAGCGACACCCGCGCGGAGGCGCGGCGAGGGCTCGGGCCTGGTCATGAGCTGTCAACCTCCATGTCAAGAGCCACTCTGAAGCGAGCGCGCAGACTTAGACCCTGAGGCTCAGAACCTATCCATAACCATGTAACAGGTCAAGATCGTTCGATAGCCGGGGGGGTATTTGGAGGATTGGGGTCTGGAGGATCTAAGGTCAGGCGAGTCGCGACTGTCTCATGGACCTGGTCCGGCGCTCACGGGGCGCTCGCCCTGTCTCGATCAGCGAGACCCGGCTGTCAATACTGGAATACCACGTTCATGAACCCGGCCACGAGGTCTCCGACGCGGTTGTTGAAATTGTCGTAGATGTCTCGAAAGCCCTGGCCCGGAATCAACATCTGGACGCCGCCGATGAAGACGATGTTCTCGCTCAGGAGCGGCCGATACTCGCAGCCCCAGCCCAGGTCTGCACCGATGAAGCGATCGATGTTTCCCTGGAACAGGAACTGTTGCAGAACGTTGGTCTTATCGAACCAAAGTAGGTTGTAGTTGGTGATCACCTTGAGCTTGGGAGTCAGCTCGAAGTCCATGCCGAAGGTGGGAAGGATCAATCCGGGGTTCACGAAGTTGGCCTGTCCCTGAATCTTGCTCGAGCGGAGGTCGGGCACGAGGCTCAGTCGTTGGACGAGATTGACGCCTTGAAGGGGGATCTGCTGCCGATTCCAGAAGCTGAACGGTCCGCCAGCAAAGTTGGGCTGGTCGAGGATGGTATCGAAGCCGGTCGCGTGCGAATTGTTGATATTGCCATCGCCCGAGGCCCAGAAGAACGAGAGCCGAAATCGCACCCAGTCCCGGTCGTAGGAGCCTTCGATCGCCGCCATCTGGGCGTTGATCGTCTGCGGCCGGTTGGCCAGCGGGTTGAGGCTGTCGGTGCCGAACGCCCAGTAGAACTGGTGCGTCAGGTTATAACGGCCCCAGTGCCCGTCTCCCGCCCAGCCGAAATAACCCGCGTTGACCGTATGCTTCTGGAAGTTGCCATCCGGGTCGGGACGCACCAGGAATCGGTTATTGTCGTACTTGAGAGAAGCGGGGTCGTTGTCGTAGTTCAAGCTGACCTGCGCCGTGTAGCCGGGAAAGAGGAAGTCCTGGCGGTAATAGTTGGCGAAGAGCAGGTTTTGATTTCGGTCGTTGAACGTGTTGAGGGCGGTGTTCGTGTCCTTCTCCCACTGCCGGAAATACGCCAGGTTGAACTGGTCGCGGTTCGAGAACCGGGTGCCGAAGAGACGGATAGCTCGGTTGAAATCCGAAAATAAAAATCCCCGGAAGTCGCTGATGAATGGCTGTGTGCCGGCCCTGACCGAGACGAAGTCATAGTCGGGCCCCAGATCGGCGA
>JBAUOX010001001.1:0-5462 GCA_049579985.1 Isosphaeraceae bacterium
TCGTGATCGCATCGGCCCGCGACGAGGACATCGAGGCGATCATCAAGGAGTTCCAGCTCGAGCCGGCCGACGCGTATTTCGATCGCTCACGCCGGGTCCGCGCCGAGATGCTCGAGAAGTTCCAGAAGTCCAGGACTGCCAAGGCAGGGTCTTGAATCGAGGGTTCGGTGATCTGCAAAGGGAGGGGATTCGTCACGCGCGCCCTGAAGGTGATGGGATTCCTTCCTTCCAGCTTAAGTCCAAGCTGGCGGCATCTGTTCGGGCTGCATACAATTCCCCAAGTCGGGTCCGGGATAGCGAGCCGGATTTCCGACGGGACGTCGCAAACTGGGGAGGCTACGGCCGGTTTCGTCCAACGGCCCGCTATTCCGCCGCGATCACGGCGCGTGACTTCGCGCAGCCCACCGGAAATCGCGGCGGAATACCGGGCTATCGTTAGGCCGCCTCGAACGGGGGAGGACCAAGGATGAGCTTGAGCCCGCTCGCCTAGCGAATCTATCAGACGCTAGTTCGACAACTCCGCCTTCCGGATCCGTTGATTTCCTATGGTGATCTGGTTCGGACGCTGGGACCCTTGCCTCCTCCCGACACAAACCTGAAGACGAATGACCAACGGTTGTTCGAGGCACTCGGAGAGATCTTCCGCGCATGCCAGAGCAATAACCCACCTCTGCCCGCACTGACGTCGATCGTCGTGCGACGGACAGCGGACGGAAGTTTAGGCACGCCTGGACCTGGCTATTTTGCTTTGGTCTTCCCACAGGTCCCGGAAGAGACAGCAAGACTCCAGATGTGGCGGGAGGAGGTGAGGCGCGTGGTGGCTTTTTCCTATCCGGAGGAGCTGACTTCGGTGCCGTTCTCTCGACCAGGGGAGTCACAAGTGGTTCCTCGTTGGTTACGTGAGCCGACTGTGATCGCCGCCATCATCGGTCTGGCCGGGACGCTTCTCACCGTGATCATTACGGTGTGGATCTCCACCCGTCGTGGCGAGCCTTCGCAGCCAGGTCCGGCTGATCGTCTTGTGCCGAAGATGATCCCGCAGCCGGACGAGCCTTCGCAGTCGCGTCCCGATGGTCCGCCCGGAGAGAAAAACACCGCACAGATGCTGACACTGGACGAGATCCTCGACGTGCTCGAACGCCACCATCAGCGAGCAACCTACGGGGCCGTAGGGGGAGTCCTCGGACGCGAGCCGCCATCGCTCTTCAACGGCTATAAACGAACGCCGAAGACAGCGTGGGTCGTGAACAAGAAGGGATTGCCAACGGGGACGAAGAAGGATGATTATCCTCCTGGGCTGCTGCAGAATGAGCGAATCATCGATGCGCCCGATGAACTTCGTGAGTGGCTCCAGACACATCACTGAAACGGGAAAAGGTGTTAGGAATTGTGTTCGAGCCTGGCCGCGCTGCAGCGGAGACGTTGATCGAGAGTTTTTGGAGCCGGTGGGGTCAGACCCCGCGCTCCCATTGATACCCAGCTCGGCGCGCGGCATCGACGGCGGACCCCGACGATCCACCGAGGTAGTGCTCAACGAACAATCTCTGCCGGTAGCTTGGTGGTCGCATGATGGGAAAGAATAGTGGCCAGTGGCCAGGAAGCCGAAGGGGTCTGACCCCTTCGCCGCTCCTGGCTGCACTGTACCAAGCACTCTCCGTCGCCGTTGACCTCGATGCGTGGCAGCAGCACCGCTCGGCCCGCTCCTCCACCCTTCTCATGGGGCAGTTGCCACGGCAAGGAAATCCGCCGCAGTCAGAATGGGGTTCCCCTGAAAGGTCCCCAAAGGCAGCAAGTGCCGGCGGTCTCCTGTGATGATATGTGTTGCCCCAACCGTCGCTGCGCATTCCAGGACCTTGTCGTCGTCCGGGTCAGCGGGAATGGCATTGAGCTTACCGGTGATCGGAACAACGCGCAGAAACGTGAGCAGATCCGCCACCGCATCGAGCGTCTGCTCCGGAGTGAAGGAGAGCTTCGATTGAAGCTTCTCCGCCAACTCGTCAAGCAATTCGCGGCAGGTCACGCCATCGACCACACCGGCGCGCGCCAATTCGAGGCACAGGAAAGGCTTGCCCTTCCAGCCGACTCCTGAGAACAGGATCTTGGTGTCGAAGACCGCTATTTTCCGCACGGACGATCCTCGTGCAGAAGATCGTCAATGAAATCTTGGCGTTGGCCCTCCGACATCTTGTTCCATTCCAGGCCGCGCTCAGCGCTGACGCGTCGCAATTGCGCTTCCGCATACTGCATCCGCTCCTCGCGCCGCTGCGTAGCACCCGCGGCCAACGCCAGCAGTGCCGCCCGCTGACGCTCCGGCGGCAACTGCTTTACCAACTCCACCACTTGCGCGTCGCTCAGTTCTAGAATCGGCATGGGGACGCCTCCACGGGTCATTGTAACAGATCGTTGGCCTACGGTCGCTCCCCACTGCGCGAGCCTGCGCCCAGGGTCTTGAGTTTGATGAAATCGCCGCAGCCCGTCGCTACGATGGCTCCGGCCAGCCGAACGTCCGTTTTCGTTGGGCTCTCGGCGATGACCTTTAGAGAGCAACTTCGCATGGTGGACCTCGAACTGACACAAGCTTGACCTTGCAACAGAGTCCGCAGTCGCGCACAATCCTTAAAGTTTCTTTAAGGATTATGCATGCCGCGCTCGACCCGAGAAGCAGCCCGGACGCTCCTGGCAAAAGTTCAGGAGCAAGGTGGCTATTTCACCGCCAAGCAGGCCAAGGAATCAGGCTACGACTACCCACACCTCGAGTACCACGTCTCGACGGGGAGCTTCGAGCGGGTCGAACACGGGCTCTACCGGCTTACAAGCATCGTTCCCGGAGAGAGCGACGACCTCATCCGGCTATCCCTCTGGAGCCGAAACCGTGACGACGAACCGCAGGCAGTCATGTCCCACGAGTCGGCCCTGGTTCTCCACGACCTCACGGAACTCCTCCCGCAAGAGACCCATGTGACCGTTCCTCCGCGATTTCGGAAGCAGCCGCCCGAGGGTTGCGTAATTCACAAGTCAATTCTTCGCTCTGGGGATGTGGAGGAGTGGACGGGGTTTCGGGTGACGACTCCGCTCAGGACGCTCCGCGATGTCGCGGCCGGCGCGATCAACGAAGACCAACTCGAGAAGGCCGTGGCTGATGCCCTGACCCGTGGCCTGGTGCGACGACGTAAGCTCGTCGAAGCGGTTTCCCAAGACCCGCGTCTCAACCGCCTCAAGCGGGTACTCAAGGATCGGATCTAACCGCGAGTTCGAGTTCGCAAGACAAGGAATGCCATATCGAGCGCGGGCGGCCGGCGTTGGGTGACATCCGGTCGGCTCTGCTGGCGACGTTCTCGGCTCGGGGGACGCATCCCCTTCCCGCTTCACTTGATCCACCACCCAAGGCATGGGCTCTCGACTTTCCGGCGATGGCGACCGAGGCAGGGCTATCGACGACGGACTGCGTCAAAGCGTTCTCGGTGCTCGAAGCGTTTTGGACTTCCAATGCGCTCGGTTCGAGATTCACGGCATGATGAGTCAGGGAGGATCTCATCGGTTGATGATCAAGCTCGCCCGCGCGGTCCATCATGCCCATGAGCGAGGCATCTTGCAGAAAATGTCTTGTGCTGGACTGGAGACCTCGCTCGACGTCATCATACGTAGTGAATTGCTCCGCATCATGGGAGCTGCACTTTGGTGAAGCAAGAGCGGTCGAGTGCGAGTTGTCGGTCTGGGATCAGCAGCCCGATGGCCCGTCCCGTGAGGTTCGGTATGAATGCACCAGCGAACTCCTCCGGCGGAGCGCACCAGGGTTGGATGCAGTCTTCCACCTGCCGGGCTGTGGACGAGGCGGGGCGAACCGCGGGGCGCGAGTATGGGCTGGCCGAATCGATTTCGCGAACGTTGGCGTGGCTGTTGAGCCGCCAGGCCAGGCAGAAATTTGGCGGGACAGACGCCACCGGCCGGGCGACGCTCGATGGCCTGGCCCGCGCCTTCGCGACCGACCAGCTCGGGGAACTGGGCGATCGCCTGGTCGCCTCCTCAAGCTGGAACGACTGGCTCGCGGACGTCGTCGTGCCGCCGCCTGCCGGAGACCTACCCGCTTACACCAGGAGCCTGGACATCGATCTCGAGCCATCGGGGCCATCGATCGACACCTACTTGAAAGTGGAATTGCCTGCCGACGGAACGACGATCGTCCAGATTCGCATTCAGAAGTGGTACCAGCCGGACCTTGACCGACACCTCTTCGAAGCGAGTCGAAAAATCGAACGGAAGCACGGGAAGATGCCGATGGTCGCCGTGTTTCTGATGTGGCCGCCCGTCGAGGGGCCGGGTATGACAGGCCGGTTCGAGGACCACGACGCGACGGGAAAGGTGACGCCCATCTTCACGTATACGATACACCGGGCGTGGGAGATGACGGCGGAAGAGGTGACGCAAAGCCCGGGGACGATGCTGCTGGCCCCGCTGACCAAGGGGGCCCGGGAGCGGATGCCTGAGGTCGTGCGGATGATCGAGAAGGGGTTGGAAAGAAACCGGGCCGACGCCAAGACGCGCGAAATGGTCTGGATTGCAGTATACTGGGCAATGGGACTTACCTGCGACTTGGACGAAGCCCACCGGGCCCTGGGCGACGTGCTGCCTCTGATCCATGGCGCCGAGCACTACCTCAACGCCAAAGGCCACGCCTTCCTCGAGGCCTATTCGTCGGCCCAGCAGGAAGGCCGGCGGCAAGCCGGGCGCGATCTGGTCCTGCGGCAGGCCATGCGCCGGTTCGGCCCGAATGCCAACGCCGCCGCTGCGATCGCGTCCATCGCGGAGCCGGACGATCTCGACGCGCTCGCGCAGCGCGTCTTGACCGCTGCCGATTGGCCGTCGCTGTTGGCGCGGTCTTGACGGCACCAGGCTTTCGGCATGCATGGATCCCGAGCGTGTCTCGCATTCCATCAACAGATAAAACTCTGCCGTGGCAGAGAAATGGCGCTAAACCATGAGAATCCCGAGACTATAGCAACGTTACCGGGCGGTTGGGACTTGGCCCACGCAATTAGGCTTGGGATCAAGCCGTTCGCCGAGTTGGGAGCCAACTCGGAGGCATTGAGCGGGTCCCAAGTCGATTCTCCCTGTTCCTGCCGAGCGATCTTCGAATCGGCCCCGGTAGCGATGCTACAGTCTCCTTTCTCGGAGTGAATTCATCACGGCCGCGGCGGCAGCAAGCCCACGACCGCCGCGGTCATCGCCTTGATGCCGGTGGCGATGGTGGGCGCCGTCTCGGGGTAGAAGAGGCCCGAGTGCAGTGTCGGCAGGTCGTTTCCCCTGGCCTTGGCCTCGGCGATCCGCTCGGGGGACGTCGTG
This sequence comes from Isosphaeraceae bacterium, assembly GCA_049579985.1. Classification (GTDB taxonomy): domain Bacteria; phylum Planctomycetota; class Planctomycetia; order Isosphaerales; family Isosphaeraceae; genus Aquisphaera. Next base: position 5,341 of record JBAUOX010001001.1, read on the forward strand.
CCCAGCCAGAACATCATGATCGGCACGTTCCCCTCGGCGTAGAGGGCGAAGTCCTCGGCCCCCATGACCGGGTCGGTCGGTTTCACATGCTCGACCCCCAGGGCCTTGGTGAGGAACGGCAC
>JBAUOX010001002.1:0-21335 GCA_049579985.1 Isosphaeraceae bacterium
TCTTGCTCGGAGATGCCCTGTCATGTCGATGGATGCGAAACCGCCCGTGACCACCCCCGCGACGCCTCCCACGATCAAGCACCGGGAGAAGGGGATTCGAATTTTCATGTGGCCCAAGGTGATTTACGTATTCCCCTCGGCCATCGTCGCCCTGATCTGCGCCATCGGAATGTGGTCGCTCAAGGAAAAGAGCTACGATCCAAGCAAGCCGGGGCCAGTCGTCACGTCTACCAGCCCTGATGATCCCGGGATCGCCACTCCTGCCCCGGCAAAGATGTCCCAGCGCGATCGGTTCACAACTCCGCAAAACCTGCTGGGGATCCTCTTTCTGACCGTTCTTGGTTTCAACTTCCTGGTCATGGCGCTGGATTTCCCCCGGTTCGAGCTTGTCGGCGTGATCTTGCTGACGCTCTTCGCGCTCTTCTTCGTGCTCTGGCTGGGGGCGTTCTTCAATCTCAACCTGATGAAACCGGTCAACGCCATGTTCGAGTCGATCTACGCGTTCGCCAACGCCGGCTTTTATTTCGTTTACTTTCTGATTGTGCTGATCCTGCTGACGCTCGTTTACGTCACTCGATGGCTCGACTACTGGGAGGTGATGCCGAACGAAATCCTCCACCACCACGGCCCCTTGAGCGACCTGGAACGGTTCCCGACCATGAACCTGAAGTTCGACAAGGAGATCCCGGACGTGCTCGAGTACGCCATGCTCGGGGCGGGGCGGCTGGTGCTGCACGTTCCCAACGTGGAGAAGTCGCTGGTGCTCGACAACGTCCTGTTCATCAACTCGAAGGAAGAGGCGCTCAAGAAGCTGATGAGCCGGCTCGAGGTCCGCATCACGACCGACCAGGAGGTGGGCGAGCGCGGCGCGTAACAGACTCTGGCGGTGATCCGGAGCGCCGTCGGAAAGCCGGGCGAACTAGGGCTTCCGGTCCACGCGCTGCTCGCTCGGCTCGCGGTTGGGGGCGAGTGTTGGCAGGTGGGGTTTCAGGAGGGGCTCGACGTTCGGTGGGGGACCGTCACTGTGGTCGAGCGGCGTCCCCTGCTGGTCGATCCGCAGCTCGTCCCGGATGGGGCCTCTGAGTGCGTCTTCGATGTCGCGCAGGCGGCGCGCAATATAGGCGCCGTCGAGGACCCGGTGATCATAGATCAGCTTGACGACGACCTGGCCTGTGGCCGGGTCAATCGGGCCGTAGGTCAAGGTCGTCGTGAGGGGGGAGATGGGGTGCAGGTTCTCGGCCCCCAGGTTGCCGTAACTGCTCAGGCCGAAGGTGCCGAACCGCTTGCACCGCTTGTAGCCTGACAGGTTGAGCGTGACCCACCAGAACGTCCGCCGCACCGGCGTCGGCACGCGACTGAAGCGCAGGGCCTGGCGGTAGAACCCGACCTTCTCCAGATGTTCGTTCTTGTACCACGAGAGGGCCTGCTGAAGCTGGACCAGGGTCTGGTGTTCCGGGGCCCGGAAGATGCCGACAAAGACTCCGTCCTCGCCTTGATATTCACGCTCGATCGCCAGTGCGCAGTTCATCCAGGGGTGCTCGTAGAGCCGCGGCCAGGGAAACTCCAGGTACGACCGGCGCAGCGGAGTGTACTGGACGCCCACCAGGGCATAAGCCTTCATGAACAGGCAGGCCCAGGAGGGGCGAAGCGGATGGCGGGCGCGGGCTTCGAAAAGCACCGAAAGGTCCATCAATCGGCTGACCGGCGCGGAGGGGACTTTGCGGGCGAAGTGAACAAGGTCACCGATGAACCGCCGTGGTCCATTAAGAGGAAGGTAACGTCCTTTTGGCTCGTGCATCCATGCACCCCAAGGAGAGACGTGTCGGGATCGGTGGCGACCCCGAGTGTAAGCCCGGCCTGGCCTCGCCCCCGAACCGTCTGGGTCCGTGCGAGGTAGGTCTTCATCAGACCAAGAGGGGCGAAGCGTACAAGAAAACACTCATCGAGGGAAGGCGAAGCTGGGCCGATTGGCAGGACGATGCATGAACAAAAGACCAGACCGACCAGAGAGCACTGAACTGCCGACTCTCCCCCAGGGCCGTTTCGTCTTGGGAGCGGGAGTGGAGGCGACTCATCGGACGATTCGGATCGAAAAGCGAGCAGCGGAGGAAAGGCAGTGAGTGAAGCCGGCCTCCTCGTCACGAGCAATCAGGGAAGATATTGAGCCGCGGATGAACGCGGGTAAACGCGGATCAGTTTCAAGACGGCCCGAGCAGCTAGACCGACAATTCCTGGTTGGGACACCAACAGGTTGATCGCCCTGCTAGAATTACCCGGATTCGCTGGATCCGCAACCACCAGGGAGGTTCTCAGCACGCCGGGTAAAACGGCCAAGGTGACCATCACCGAACGTCAGCACGACATCCTCCGTACCATTCAAAACGCCCCCACGGCGTCGTCCCAGCTCCGGCAACGGGCCGCCATCATCCTCTTGGCCTTCGACCGCCAGGGCAATGACGGTCAGCGCAAGGAAACCGCCCTGTCCGTCAATCGGCGGGGTCTCCCCAGATGGGCCGAGCTATGCCATAATCCAAAATGCCCTTTTTTCGGAACGGTCCGGGAACCGGAACCAGCGGCTGGATGTGGGAATTGCCCCGCCGATGCCGACCATCCGGGCGGAGCGAACCATGGTTTCAGTGCATCTGCTCCCCAGCCTGATACCACCGGGCACTCTTCACGGAGGCGTGGCGGTGGTGATCGACGTGCTCCGCGCTTCGACCATGATGGTCCATGCGCTGGTGGCGGGTTGTACGGCCGTCATGCCCTGCGGTGAGGTCGACGAGGCCCGTCGCCTTGCGGCGTTGTTGCCGGAGGGCTCGTCGCTCCTGGCCGGCGAGCGGCACGGGGTTCTGATCGAAGGTTTCGACCTGGGAAACTCGCCGGGTGAATGCACACCCGCGGTCTGCCAGGGAAAGACGATGGTCATCACCACGACCAACGGCACTCGCGCCCTTCTGGCCTGCCTGGATGCCGATCCCGTCGTGGTTGGCTCGTTCGTCAATTTCGCGGCCACCTCCCAGCGCCTGCTGCACGAGGCCAGGCCGATTCATCTGGTTTGCGCCGGCACTGATGGACGAGTCAGCTATGAGGACACGCTTTTGGCCGGGGCCTTTGCCAAGCACTTCAAGGATCTGGACCACCGCATGGCCAATGATGAGGCCGAGATCGCGGCTGGGCTCTGGGCCAGGGTCGAAGATATGATCTGGTTCAAGAGCTGCAAGCCGGTGCAGGCCGAAGAGACCAACCCTCTGGTTCGCTACTTGACCCGGGGACAGGGGGGGCGGCGCGTGGTAGAGTTGGGGTTAAGCGCCGATATCGCCGACGCCGGCCGCCTGAACCGGTCCGATTACCAGATTGTCGCCGAGCTCCGGCGCGACCCCCTGCGCATCGTGGCCTGTCCCTGACCCGGATAGCGCGGCGAGGACCTCGCGAGACGGCAAGAAACCCGGCAGCCGCGCACTGCGGTCGGCCCCGGATTCGTTGATCAGATGGGGTGGGATGGGATGGGAAGGTGGGACTGATGATGGACCTGGAAATGGACAAGCTGGTCTCGTTGTGCAAGCGCCGAGGGTTCATCTTCCCCTCGAGCGAAATCTATGGCGGAATCAACGGCTTCTGGGACTACGGTCCGCTCGGCGTCGAGCTGAAGCGGAATATCAAAGAGGCCTGGTGGCGCGACAACGTCCAGATGCGCGACGACATGGTCGGGCTCGATTGCTCGATCATCATGAATCCGCGAGTCTGGGAAGCCTCGGGCCACGTGGGAGGATTCAGCGACCCGATGGTCGACTGCAAGGACACCAAGGAACGGTACCGCGCCGACCAGCTTTACGTCTTTGCCTATGTCTTCCCGGCTGTGAACCACAAGGGAGAGCCGGCCGAGGCCTGGCTTGCCGGTCTGGGCAGCTCTCCCGACGAGGCCGCCGAGCATCCCGAGAAAAAGGCCGCCAAGCTTGCCAGGAAGCTCGGCCAACCGACGGCGCCTCCCACGATCATCCCCTACATGCAGCTTGACCTCGCCGACCGCGACAAGGTCGTCGGCCCATCGACCGACGAACGGGGTACGCTGACCGAGCCCCGATCGTTCAACCTCATGTTCAAGACGTTCGTCGGCGCTCTGGAAAACGAGTCGAGTATCGCCTACCTCCGCCCGGAAACGGCCCAGGGAATCTTCGCCAACTTCAAGAACGTCGTCGATACCGGCCGCGTCAAGCTTCCCTTCGGCATCGCCCAGGTCGGCAAGAGCTTCCGCAATGAGATCAACCCGCGCAACTTCACGTTCCGCTCGCGCGAGTTCGAGCAGATGGAGATCGAGTACTTCTGCCGGCCCGAGGAGGCCAAGGACTGGTATGCCTACTGGCGGCAGGCGCGGTTCCAGTGGTATGTCGACCTGGGCCTGAGATCGGATCGACTGCGGCTGCGCGACCACGACGCCGAAGAGCTTTCCTTTTACTCGACGGCCACGGCAGACATCGAGTTTGCCTTCCCGTTCGGCATCAGCGAGCTGGAAGGGATCGCCCATCGGGGCGACTACGACCTCACCCAGCACATGAAGCATAGCGGCAAGGACCTCAGTTATTTCGACGAGGAGCGCAAGGAGCGGCTCGTGCCTCACGTCGTCGAGCCCTCCGCCGGCGCCGACCGCGCGACGCTGGCCTTCCTGTGCGAGGCTTACGCCGAGGACCAGGTCGGTGGCGAGACCCGCACCGTGCTCAAGTTCCATCCCCGGATCGCGCCCATCAAGGCCGCGATCTTCCCGCTGGTCAAGCGTGACGGCATGCCCGAGAAGGCCGAGGCCATCTATCGCGATCTGAGACGGCACTTCCACGTCTTCTATGATGAGAAGGGAGCTATCGGCCGGCGGTATCGCCGGCAGGATGAGGCCGGGACTCCCTTCTGCATCACGGTCGACAGTCAGACGCTCGCCGAGGACACCGTCACCTTTCGCGACCGCGATAGCTGCCGGCAGTGGCGCGTGCCCATCGCCGGGGTCGTCCAGTCGCTCCGCGACCTGCTCGAGGGCCAGGCCATTGCGGCGAATCCTTGAGTTCCTTCCGGACCGGACCGGCCGGAGAATTCGCCCGGGAGGACCTGGGACGCTGGTCGGTTCGCGGCATCTTCCCGTGATGGCACAGGCCACCAACCGAGCGCCGACTTGACTCATGAAACCCTGCATCAGCCAAGCCACGACCATGAGCACGCCGCTGGAGGCCGATCTGCCGGCATTCCAGCGCGGCGGCTGGCGGGCCGTCGAGCTCTGGCTGACCAAGCTGGAAACCTACCTCGAGGGGCATACGATCGACGAGCTGCGCGGGCTGCTTGATTCCCATGACCTGGTGCCGGCGGCGGCCGCGGGGCAAGGGGGCCTGCTGCTCTCGCGGGGGGACGAACGCGCGATCCACTGGAGCCACTTCCGCCGCCGCCTGGCGGTCCTGAAGGAGCTGCAAGTCCCGATCTTGATCGTCGCGTCCGACTTCACGCGCGAGCCCTCGGGCGAAGACTACGGCCGCGCTGCCGCCATGCTCGGCGAGGCGGCCGAGCTGGCTGGCGGTTTCGGCGTCCGGATCGCACTCGAGTTCCACAAGTCCTCGGGATTTTGCGCCAGCCTGGACACGACGCTGGCCCTGATCGCCGAGTGCGGCTCCAAGCACGCCGGCGTCTGTCTCGACCTGTTCCATTACTACACCGGGCCCAGCAAGTTCGAGGACCTGGCCTACCTGTCCCGCGACAACCTGGCCTGGGTACAGGTCTGCGACCTGAGCGGCACCCCCCGCGAGCTGGCCGGCGACGGGGACCGGATCTTGCCGGGTGAAGGGGATTTTCAGATCGACCCGATTCTCGATCACGTCGGGCGCATCGGCTATGACGGACACGTCTCGCTCGAGGTTCTTAACCCTCAGCTCTGGCAGGTTCCCGCCGACCGGGTTGCCGACCTGGGCCATCAGGCGGTTTGCCGGGTGCTGGGACAATGGAACCAGTACCCGCCGGAAACCTGGGGAGGAGCATGAGCGTGTCGACCGTGGTGACCATGCGATCCGCAGCGACCGTGTTCCGCGAGGAGCAATATTTTGACTGGCGGGTGTACGCTTTGATCGCGGCGTTCGAGCTGGTCGCGGGCTACTGCCTGGTCTGGGTGGCTCGCCACTGGAACCCTGTCGACGCCCTCCTGGCTCACAGGTGGTCCATCGAGTTCTCTCTTGGTCTGCTCGTCGCCCTGGCACTGCCCTTATTGATGGCGGCCTGCCTGCTCCATATGACCACCGAGGTAACCCCGACTGAAGTACGCGTCTGGTTCGGCTGGGTACCGATCTACCGTCGCGCGCTCTTGATCACCAGCATTCAGCGCTACCACGTCGTCGAGTACCGGCCGATCATCGACTACGGCGGCTGGGGCATTCGGACCGGCCGCGACGGCGAGCGCGTTCTCAACGCCCGCGGCAATCGGGGCGTCCGGCTCGAGCTGGCCGACGGCTCCAAGCTCTTGATCGGCAGCCAGCGCTCCGAGGAACTCGCCGAAACCATCGAACGCGCCCGCCGCCCCGACGTCGTCTGAGACTTTGATTCGCGGCTCCAGCACCGATCTCGCGGCCCTGGTTTGATCCGTCACCGCGCCCAAGCGTCTGGAATCTCGCAATCCGCGGCTCACCCGCTGAGTTCGTCTTGAGAGGGCGTCGGCGTTTTGAACAGGACCTTTGCACCTTGGCGGGCCGTGTGTCGACTATTCGCGGCCGACCCGAAGCCAGCGCCGGCGACTGGGGTGGAACCGGGTAGAACCCTTCGTGGTGGATTCCGGGCTGCCCCGGCTCTTAAGAATGCCGACCCACGACGTGTCTCCCCGCTGGCAGTTGGGCTGGTTCCTCGCAATCGCCTGCCTGCCCGGGCTGTTTCTGCTGGCACTGCCGGCAGTCCGCCCGTCGAGCGATCCGCGAGTCGTGGAATGGACCTGGCTGGCTGGCCTGGTTCTGGGAGTGCTGGTCCCACCGATTCTCCTGTTCACCCGGCCAATCTCATTCTTCGTCCGCCAGCTTCGAAAAGGGTTTGGCAAACCCATGGCACCCGACCGATCGGGGGCGCTTCTCCGGCATTCGGGCGTACTGCTGTGGTTGCTGGGATCGGTCTATGTGGCGGCCCTGATCGCTGATTCCTCGGGGTTTCTTGCGCCCATTGCTGACGTCTGTACACTATTTTTCACCCTCTCGAAAGTCGGAAGAGCCAAAGAAATCTCAGGAAACCGTTCGCTTCGCTCGTTTTAACAAAGAGTCGCTCACGATCGAGAGGTCGCCAGTCTGGAGAATCGATTTACCATGACGTCGTGGCAAGGCTGCTGCGATCGCCAGCAGGCTAATCAAGAGCGCACCTCTCGGACGGGGAGATGGCTCAGATCAAGAAAAACATGAGCCGCCGCGATCAGAACCAGATCCGGCTCAAGAAAATGACCGCGTGGTGGCGGCAACGCGGCAACGCGGCAACGCACCCCGAACGGCCAATGCGAGGTGAATCACTCTCCGAGTGCCAACCTCTTCAAAACAGAAATCGCTCCAGACGTTGCTGAACCGTGGGGAGGGTAAGTAGTACGCCCGCGACGATGAGCGCGGCGCCGGCCAGGGTCAGTGGCCGGACGGTTTCCTTGAGCACCAAGAAACCCAGGACCATCGCGATCACGAAGCTTAACTTGTCGATCGGCGCGACTCCGGAGATCGGGCCATGCTTGAGCGCGGCGAAGTAGAAAAGCCAGGACAGCCCGGTGGCGACCCCCGATAGTACAAGGGCCAACCAGCCGCGACCGGAGATCGAACCCAAATGTTGGAATTGCCCCGATGCCGTGACGATGCCCGTCGCAAAGAGCACCACCACGACCGTCCTGACCAGCGTGGCCAGATTGGAAGGAACCTGGCTCACCCCGATCTTGGCCAGCACGGCCGTGAGCCCCGCGAAAACCGCCGACAGCGCGGCGTACAAGGTCCAGTTCACGCCACGACCTCCTCTCACGGTGGGCCCTGGCAATACTCGCGCAATGGCGCCCAATTGCCAGGAGAACCAGAGATTCAGTCTCGTTTTTAACACCCCATCTGTCTCATTGACAGACATTTCCATGCCGCAGGGTGCTTATCTCGCCGTCCCCGCGTCCTGGCGAGAGTCTCCTGTTTCCTGAAGCAAGGTCTGGCGAGGGGCAATAACCCGATCGGTCGTGGGAATGCGGCCCACCAGTGATCAGGAGCGGTAAAAGCAGCAGGGATCAGGGTCGAACTGCCTCCAGGAAAGAGGCTGGGCAGCGGCAACCCCGTGGAACGAGTCGCAGTCCAGCTCGACGCCGAGCCATGAGCCCAGTCGCGTCAGGTCGCGGTCGAACAGCTCGCGCAGCCGATCGCTCAGACCGGCGGGGACTGGAGGGGGATCCATGCCGACCTTCCAGAGCGATTTCATGCCTTCGATCAGGGGCCTGGGTATCAAGGTTCGTCGCAGTGTGCTCAGCACGGGAGCCTGCACGATCGCCTCGCGTAGGGGGCTGTTGCGCATTCGCTCACGCCCGACGTTCTGGGGTTTCAAAGCATGATCCCAACACAGCGGCTCATGGACGCCGAGAAACTGGCCGAGCCGTGCGAGCTCCCGGTCAGGCTGGTCGACCAGACGATTGAAGAATAAGGGGAGAATTGACTCCGGGCCGTACACACGGAGATAAGGCTCGAGCTGCATGCTGTACCGACCGTAATCGACCAGCTCGGGATGCCGCTCGACGGCTTCCTCCAAACCGACCGAGATCTGCCCCACGGTGAGCTCGTGGAGGTAGTGGGATGTCAGCCGGTCGATCGGATGCCTCATCACATAGATCAGCTTGACCCGGGGCAGGGCCCTGACCATGCGCTCGACCGGGTGGGGATGGGTGGGAAGCTTGGTGTAATGCGTGCTCGATTCACCCAGGAGAAGACGATCGCCGGCCCCCGCGAAAAACGACGCGTACCACTCGATCCCCCTGGCGTAATTCTCGTCGTCGCTGAAGAAGCTCGGTTCCTTGGACTGGCTCATGAACAACCCACTTTGACGCGCCAGTTGCTCATGCAGCGTCGTCGTGGCGCTCTTCATGGCGCCGATGACGATGAAATCGGGCAAGCGTTTATGCTTCATGGTCGGTGATTCCACTGTCTCGCATCCTGTCGAGCCATGGTTCGTGACGCACCATTTGTCCTCGTGCCGCGCGGGTGCGTCTTCCAGGAAGCTATAAGCGTTCGTCGACTGCGAGACGGTCCCCCTTTTCCGCTAACCGAATAGATTCTTCGCATTGGCTTTATCAATGAAACGCATGTCTACAGGCCTTGACAGCGGCTCGACCCCCTTCTCTTCGGTTTACTCATTCCGCGGCCCAAGACCAAGGGGTCCTAATCCGTGAACGGTCGCGGCAGTGAAAAGCGCGCGCAAAAGAAGCGTTTGCGATCGTTCCGGTTTGTCGGACGTGAATCCGACGGGTAAAATCGGTCTACCTGATCTTACGAATGAGACTTCGAAAAAGCGACTCTTGCCATGGCAAGTGTCATCTCTCAAGGCGAGTCGAATGAGAACACCTGACTGGGGCAACCTGGTTCTCGGCGATGGCATCCTCCGCGAGCCTGCACACGAGGGCAACCGCATAGTGTTCTGGCTGCCGGCAAGTCGAGATCGAGAATTTCAGTACTGGGAGCGGATCGGCGCCGTGCCCCGCTCAGAGATCAAGGTTGAGCACGGCGTCTGCACGACCACGGCAACGTCGGTCCCCGCGCGGCAGAGGCTGGGCGGGGGCTTGCTGGGAAGACTTGCCCGGAAACTGACCGGGACCGGAGGCGATGAGTCCTGGACGCTGCCCAACGGTCAGCCGGCGGAGAAGTGCGGCGAGCGCAAGACAGATCTCCTGCTGGTCTGGCCCGAGAACGAATCAATAGCTCTGGACGAGGAGTCCGTCCGAACCCACTGGCCGGGATTGACGCGGTTCCAGCCCATCGGCAACCGGCTGTTCCTGGTCGCCGGCGCGGCACCCATGCCGGCGAAGGGTCAGTCTCCGCAAGGACCAGCGGGAATCTCAGGGACCGAAGAGCTGGGCAGCCCGGTCGCACTCGCCGAGCAGCTTCTCGAGACGGCTCGCCAGGGCGGAGACCGCGCGAAAGAAGCCGCCGCGCTCATCGACCTGGGCATCGTGACCATGAATGAGGGCGATCTGAAGAGGGCCGTCGCTCACCTGGAAAAGGCCCTGGAGCTCAGTCGCCAGCTCGGGGACAAGGCACGGGAGATCGATACGCTAAACAACCTCGGATACGCGCTTCTGGCCATGGGTCAAGCGGCAGCGGCGCGGCGAGTGCTGGAAGGGGCGCTGCTGCTGGTTCGCCAGGTGGGCGACCCCTATGCTGAGAAGCTCGTTGTGGAGCGGCTGGGGATGGCCCATGCGAACCTGCGCGACCCGGCCGTGGCTCTCACACTCTTGAACAAGGCCCTCGAGATGACCCGCGCGGTGGGCGACCGCCAGCAAGAGACCAGGGTCCTCTGGAACCAGGCGATCGCCTACGCCGACCTGAACCAGCGCGACCAGGCGATCGCCAGAGCGCAAGAATCCATCGATCTGTTGCGCAAGCTGGGCAAGCCGGAGGCCTCATGGTATGGAGCCCAGCTCCAGCGCTACCGCATGGACTTCGCGGGCCTGGCAGGAAATGGACCGGGGACGATCGGCGCGACCGTGGTGCCAGGCGGGCCGATGGGCGGCAGTGTCATGACGACCACCCAGACCGTAACCGATCCAGGTAGCGGTCCCGGGCTGTTGCGCATGGCCGTCTCGGCCACCAAGGCGATGATGAAATTTATCGGCTCGGGACTGAAGACCACCGCGCCCGACATCCAGCAAAACCGGATGGCGACATGCCAGGTCTGCGAGCATCATACCGGGCTGCGGTGCCGGATCTGCGGCTGCTTCACCAACGTGAAGACCCGGATGGCTCACGAGCAGTGCCCGATCGGTAAATGGCCGGCGTGAGCGACCGGGGCGCTCGCGGCTTGATCGGGTATAGTGAAAGAAGTGTTAAACACGGCGATACCGACACCTCTGCGGCATCGCTCACACGCGGTTGAGCTTCAAGTTCCAAGGGCTGGACGTCCGCCTCACCGGCGTCGAACCGGCGAGGGTGATCACCGAGTTGCTGGCGTGAGCCTGGCCTGGTTGTGAAGGGCAAAAGAAGATCATGTGGTTGACGTGGAACAAGCAAGGTCTCTCACTCTCAGAAGAGCCGCCGAGGACCAACGATGGCAAACGCGATCACGACGACAGAAGAGTTCGGTACACCGACCCCGGAATCGTCCGAGGTCCGGTTTTACGAAGTCGTTGGCGGGCAGATCGTGGAGAAGCCGGCAATGGGTGCTCTTGAGTCGCTTCTCGCTTCCCTGCTGTGGCGCTGGATGGCTCCTCATGTCGATGAGAATCAACTGGGGCGCGTCGTGTGCGAGACCCTTTTTCTGCTGGACCCCGCCCTCAAGCTCAAGCGCCGACCCGACCTGGCCTTTGTCTCGACCCAGCGCTGGCCGCTGCGACGCCGCGTTCCACGAACCGAGACCTGGGAAGTCGTTCCCGATCTCGCGGTCGATGTCGTCAGCCTGACGAACGGTGCGGAACAGGTGGCCTCAAAGATCGAGGAGTACTTTCGCGCGGGCGTCCGTCAGGTCTGGGTGGTCTATCCGGGTATCAGCAAAGTTTACCTGTACGACACCCCGACCAGCGTAAGGATTCTCCAGGTCGGAGATGATCTCGACGATGGCTCCATGCTCCCCGGCTTCCGGCTCGCTCTGGAGGATCTGTTTCTGCAAGGAACCGAGGACTGAGTATCCTCGATCGGCCTGCTTGATCTCGGTCCCGGCGGCAAGGAGTTCACTCTTGACGCGAATGGCTGTCATCCTCCACGAGCGTTTGGGCACCTGGTCCGCTCAACTCCGACCCAGGGTCCAGGGGCGGCCGGTTCACTGGATCGAGACCCGTTCCGCGACCGACCTGGATAAGGCACTGCTCGGCCTGGCCTGCCCGGTGGTCTTGATCGACCTGAAACGAAACGTCCTGAAGGGCCTCAGCGACCTGGACCGCTTGATGCGCCTCTTTCCCGGGACACGAGTGCTGGTGCTCGATCCGGAGGCCCATGACGGGGTCGCGGAGCTGGCCCGCGAGCTGGGGGCAACTCACGTGATCTCCGGGTTCGTCCCACCTCCCGAGGTCGCTTGCCTCATCGACCGGTGGATCATCCTTGCCGACCTCCAGACCGACCGTGCGGGCTGGTCGCGGCCCATGACGACCGACACGCCACTGGACCCCGAGGAATGGCTCCGGATCGCCGCCGGCGATCACGCCCTTGGTTCCGGCTAAACAGGGGTCATCCCGGTGCTCGCTACAACCCGTCCTGAGCAGGACGTTCCCGCCCGGTGCCTCGCGTCCGCGGGTCGCACCGTCCTGGCTGGTCCTTTCTGAGTGACTGGCATAGAATACTCAAGCAATACGGACTTCCGTCAACGCAACCAGGTGGGGGCACCCGCGGGGGAATCACGCTCGATGTTCGGCAAGACCAATCCGACGCTCACTGAACGGGATGTGCTCCAGGCGCTCAAGGGGGTCAAAGATCCGGATCTGGGCCGAGACCTGGTGGATCTCGGGATGATCAAGGATGTCCGGATCAGCGACGGTACTGTTGCGCTGATGGTCAACCTGACGACTCCGGCCTGCCCCCTCAAGGCACAGATCGAACGCGACGTCCGGACGGCCTTGCAGAACCGGCTGCCCGGCGAGTGGAAGCTGAACATTACCATGGGGGCCGAGGTCCGCGGCAAGGGCATCACGGAGAGCGGAGACATCCCCGGCATCAAGAACGTGATCGCGGTCGGCTCGGGAAAAGGGGGCGTGGGCAAATCGACGATGGCCGCTGCCATCGCCTTTGGACTGCGTTCCTATGGTGCCTCGGTCGGCCTGATGGATGCCGATGTTTACGGCCCGTCGATTCCCCACCTGGTCGGCGCATCGGGGCGGCCCATGGCCCGGGGCGAACGAATTCAGCCCATCGAGACCAACGGCCTGAAGCTGATGTCGATGGGGTTCCTGCTCGAGCCCGATCGCGCGGTCATCATGCGCGGGCCCATGCTGCACGGAATCATGCAGCAATTCCTCCGCCAGGTCGACTGGGGCCAGCTTGACTACTTGGTCATCGACCTGCCCCCCGGCACCGGCGACGTTCCCCTGACCCTGGCCCAGACCTTACCCCTGACCGGTGCCGTGGTCGTTTGCACACCCCAAGAAGTGGCCTTGCTTGACGTCACGCGGGCCATCATGATGTTCCGGCAGCTCCGCGTACCCGTCCTGGGGATGGTGGAGAACATGGCCTTCTTCGATGTGCTCGCCTACCTCAAGGACCGTGGCGGTCCCGAGGCTCACAAGATGGTTGACAGCAAGGCCTTCTTCGACGTTCCCGGCGACGAGCGGGTTTACGTTTTCGGACGCGGAGGCGCCCGGCGCAAGGCCGAGGAAATGGGCGTGCCTTTCCTGGGCGAGGTGCCGCTGAACCTCTACCTTCGCGAGACGGGCGACGAGGGCAAGATGGAGCACGCCATTTTGCCTGGCTCTCCCTCGCGCCCCTACCTGCTGGGTGTTGTCGAGCAGCTTGCCGCCCAGATCAGCATCCAGAACATCAAGACGCCCAAGATGCCCAAGCTCGAGATCCTGAACTAAGTGTCCTCCAAGGTCGTAAAGAGGAGGGCACTGTGGTCATCTCCGTGCCGATCAGGTCAAGGAGATGGCTGCTTGCTGGCACGATAACTGACGAATCCCGTAAGGAGTGATGCAAATGAGCATGAAGCAAGTCTTTCTCGCCCTGGCACTGGTGACGGTTCTCGGTCTGGCCGCTCCGCGTGCCCAGGCACAGATCGTCGGTGGCGGCGGTTACGTCGGATTCGGCACGCCAGGATTTGGTAGCGTCATCAGCGTCGGGACACCCGTCGGCGGAGCAGTCGTCGTCGGAGCACCCGTCGTCCCCTATGTGGCACCCTATCCCGTGGTTGTGTCCCGGCCATTCTACGGCGCACCTTTTTACGGGGCCGGCTGGGGGGGCTATGGGCCCCGCTATTACGGTCCTCGCTACTACCGGGGCGGCTATGGCTGGCGCCGGTGGTGAGGTGGCTGTCTTGGAGAGGGCATCGGCCGATTCCTTATCCTTGCAAACTATTTGACCGGCGGTGTATCCACGTTGCGCCAGATGTACCAGCTCGCAATTGTGCGATAAGGTCTCCAGATCTCGGCAAGGGCGTGGCACTCCGCCGGCCTGGGTAATTCGGCCAGGCCATGGCGGTCGCGGAGGGCGACTCGCACCCCAAGGTCGTGAACGGGTAGAACGTCGGGGCGGTTGAGCGAGAAGATCAGGAACATCTCGGCCGTCCAGACGCCGATGCCCTTGATCGAGGTCAAAGAGGCTACGATCGCGGCATCGTCCCAGGAGTCGTCGAAGGCATCCAGTGGCACCGCACCGCTGGCGACGGACTCGGCCAGGTTCAGTACGTAACGAGCCTTGCTCGCCGACAGGCCCGCACTCCGAATCGGCTGCTCGCCCAGCTCGAGCAGCCGAGCGGGCTGGTGCGGCTGGCCCCCCAGCGCGTGCAGCCGCAGATTGATCGACGCGGCGGCCTGGGACGAGATCTGCTGGGCGACAATCGAATTGACCAGCGTACCGAACCGGTCGGGGCGCGGCGTCAGACCGCAAGGGCCGATTCGCTTGATCAGCGCGCGCAGGTGCGGGTCAACCCGGCACAGGTGTCTGACGGCATCGGCCCATCGCTCCTGCTCGGAAGCTGCGGTTGGAAGCCGGTTCGGCCTGGCACTGGAGCTCATGCACTGGTCCTAATTCTACAGCGCCAGATCGATCGCCGTCGAGAATGCAAGCGATGCCGGGGAAGTCGCTTGCAACAAGCCTGAAGCGCAAGCGAAGGGCATTGATTGACATGTATTTTCGAACGCCCTTCGCTTGCGCTTCAGGCTTGTGTGCCCGGTTCCTGCCGACTTGGACGGGAAGTCAGGAGCGCCGATCCAGCGCTGTTGTATTAATTGCTGGGTCAGATCAGGTCAAGCCGTAGGGCAGAGGAAGCACGTACCGGGGGTTCGCTTTCAGATAGCGCTCGATGCGGTCGTTCCGGCCCAGGGCGCTCGCGATGAAATTGATGGCCTGGTCGATTCGCTCATCGGGCTCGGCGCAACTGAACCGAAGGAAGCCGCGGCCGGCCTCGCCGAAGCATTCGCCACCCAGGCAGGCAACGCCGAAATCGTCATCGGCCCCTTCGAGGAGATAGAGTGCCAGGCCGTGCGAGCTGATGCCCAGTCGGTTGCACGCCGGCCGTGCATCGGGAAAGACATAGAAGGTGCCGGCGGGACGTGCCACGCGCAGGCCATCGATGCCGGTCAGCCCGGCGCAGAGTCGCTCGACTTTGCGGCGAAACCGGTCCATGTAGTCATCGCGGATGGCCGCGTCGTGCTCGAGGGCGGCCTGGGCCGCCCATTGCGCCAGGGGGGGGCTGCATGAGGCTGTCGTGTTGATCAGCTTGCCGATCGACTCGACAACCTCGGTGTGGGCCACGGCGAAGCCAATCCGCCAGCCGCTCATGCTGTAGGACTTGCTGAAGGTATAGGCCGCGACCGTGTGCTCGAGCATCCCTGGTTCGGCCAGAATGGAGGCGTGCCGCCCAGCCCAGACCATGTGGCAGTAGGGCTCGTCGGAAAAGATCATCAAGTCGGTGCCCCGCACCAGGTCGGCAATCGCCGCCAGATCTTCCCGGGTCGCCACGCCGCCGGTCGGGTTGTGGGGTGAGTTGAGGAAGATCGCGCGCGGCCGGGGGTCGGTGGCCAGGAAGCGCCTGACGTCCTCGACCCGGGGCCGGAACGCGTGCTCGACCTTCAAAGGCGCCAGCACGGCTCGCGCCTGGCGACGCTCGAGGTTGGGGATGTACGTCGGGAAGTGCGGGCTGAAGACCAGCACGCCATCGCCGGGATCGAGCAAGGCCTCGGCGAAATACTGCTCGAGCGGCTTCGCTCCGGAGGCCACCACGATGTTCTCAGGCCTGGCAGGGTAGCCGAACTCCGCGGCGACAAACGTGGCCGCCGCCTCACGCAGCCGGGGCAGGCCCAGGCTCGGGCAATAGCCGGTCTGGTTCTCCTCGATCGCCTGGATGCCGGCGCCCTTGGCGTGCGGTGTGCTGGGAAACGGACTGTCCCCGATCTCCAGCTCCACCACGTCTTTTCCCAGCGCCTTGAGCTTCCGCGCCAGGGCCAGCACGGTGAACGCGGTCTCGGCGGTCAAGTTCTCCGCCAGGGCGCTCAGTCGAGGCATGCACGGCTTCCTTCTGTAGTTTCTAGCGAGACGCGATCACCTGTGCCAGCGGCCGGACGATGCGGGGGATAACGGAGCGGCGAAGCACCTCCTCGCCGACTTCACGTTGGCGCTGAAACGACTCCAGGAACGACTGGTCGGGACCGCTTCCCCAGTACTGGCGGACCGTGAAGTACACGCTGATCTGATCATCGGAATATTCGCTTGTTCGTACCTGGAAGGTATTGGTCCGGGTCTCGATCGCCAGGCGGCATTGAAGCCGGCACGATTCGTCCAGGCAGAGGGTCAATGACGGCTCGAAATTGATCACACGCGTTCGGGGAAGCTCGAGCAGTCCCTCCAAGGCGCTGCCCACCCCCAGAGCTTCGATCACCACTTCATCGTGATTGCCGTCGTAGGTGAAGTCGAACCCGTACATGACATCGAGCGCCTCGCAGTCGAGCAGGCTGATCGTGAGCAAAGGAGGCGCCATGTCCAGAACAAGCTCGTGTTGCCGATAGGCGTCTTCCAGCGACTCAGGATTGGTGTGACCGGAGCAAAGCCGCCGCTGTTCGATCGCTACCCAGCGATACGAATCGGCCTCCTTGTCTCCTTCAAGGACCAAGTCGCCATTCTCTCGCGTGTGAAAGTTGCGTAGATCCGGAAAGCCCTTCTTTATTTGCTCAAAAAAGTGCAGGACTGTGTCGCGATTGGTGGGCAACTCCATTTCGGTGTTGAGGTGGATATTCACGTAGAAGTCGTCGGCGTCCTGATTGTAGTGATTCATCCGTCTTACCCCGAATGCCTCTTCCCGTGCAACCCACTCGGCGATGTCAAGACGATCACGGGGTGCCTTGCCTCGCCGCAGAACGGCACGAACTGAGAAAGGGTGTTCGCAAAAATTCCATCCTACCAAAACCTCTCAGGAACTGAAGATCGTGTTGCAAGTCTCTGTAATAATGCGATTTGCGATCTCTGCCCGGCAGCGGCCCGGAAAGTCCGTCCGGAGCGGGTCCGCAGCCGGAGCCGGAAGATTCCTTCCAACTTCGGTGCCGGCGCATCGATCATACCCGGATGAGACCCGTCTCGGGATGGCGAAGCCGGATGGGGGGAAGCGATCCGGGGTCAATGGTCGGATCAAGGAAGGCGCGAACCCCGATTCGTGACAGGTTGAGTGGGGTCCGGATCGCATGAGTCGCCCCATCCTGGCCAGCCGGCAACCGCGCGACGATCTCACCATCCTCGGCCGAGAGAGGAACGGCCCGTTCGTTGGCGACGAGAACCATCTGCGGGACCGCCGCTCCAGAAGGCTCGGTCCGCAAGGTCAGCACCCAGGGACGAGCCGGAAGCCACGGGCGCTTCAAGGAATACGATACGGTAATCTGCGGATGCGGGCCCGGCACGGCGGTCGTGGCACTTTCACCCGGTCCGCCGGTCCTGGCGGCTCGGAGTTCCGAGGGATCGGCCATCCGCGAGAGCGCGGCCGGGTGGCCGATGGTGAGCATGCTTCCGACCATGACCAGAGGCGTGTAGTAGCAGAAGCCGGTTGCCGGAGGATCGGCGTCCTCGGCCCGGTCGGGGCCCGAGAGCGCAAGCCAGTCTCCCGCAAATTGCTCGGCGGCAGCGACGCTGAGCTGGGCTCCTGGAGAAGCGGGCGGAGGCCTTGTCGTGCGGAGAATCCGCACGGAACCGCGCGGGGGCTCAATCCAATCCAGCCGGACATGCCCGCTCGGTGTGATCATGAGCCGTGGAGCGTTCATGGGAGGAAGTGGCAAGCGGGGAACCGCAGCCACAACGATGCCCTGTGAGGGATATCGACGGGAGTCGGCCATGCGATAGATCGCATGGATCGCGTAGTGATAAACCTGGTCCTCCCGCAGGCCGGAGTCAACCGCCTGGTCCAGCGATGCGGCAATCCGCTCGCCATCGCGGGGACCGGCCGGGGGAGAACCGCACTTGCGGACCACGCGGATCTCAAACACGCCACGGGGCGGAATCCACGATAACTCGATTTCCCCTGCGCGCGGTTCCACCCGCACATCCTGAACATCGGGCAGATAAACGAGCGGTCCAACCGCGACGGCGGTCAAGGACTCCGCCTCGCCACGCTTGGCGAGCACGGCATAGCTGATGGTCTCGCCCGGCTTGAGGTGCCGGTCTTCGAATTCGCACGTCGAGACCTCGGCGATCCTTGTGCCGTCGCCGGGATGCTGGGGCAAGCCGCCACGCTTACGCATGACAGCGAAGGTAAGCGGCCCCAGGCCGTCCGGCGGAGGGGGCGTCCAGGAAAGCCGGACCCGGTCCCCGAGCACCTGCGTCTCCAGGCCGGTCGGGGCGTCGGGCGGGCAGCGGTTCAGACCGGCCAGGGCGTCGGGCAAGTCGGCCGCGATGTCCAGGCTCTTGCGGTAAAGGCTGCGCGCGGCCGGGGGGTCGACACGCTCCAGCTTGCGAGCGCGAGCCGCAAGCTCCTCGGCCTGGCGCAAGGCGGAGGTGACCTCCTTCCAGGCCTCTCTGACCTCGGGCAACGACGGATCGACGAGTTTTCGCCAGGCGTCAACCGCCCTCTTGGCCGCCACCAGCTTCTTGCCGGCATGAGCCAGCTCCCAGGCCATCCTTGCGTATTCGATGTCCGCCGCGTGCTGCCGGATCTTGGCCATCCCGTTTCGCGCGCCGACGTGGTGAGGCGCGTAGCTCTGAACCTGCTCGAGATGCGCGCGCGAGGCGGCCAGGTCGAGGGAGCGGAAGGCATGCAGGGCCGCGGCGAAATGACGCACCAAGGGCTCGCGCAGCGCCAGGGGGAACCCGCATCCGCACTTTGGCACGTCGATCCAGTGAGAGCGGTGGCAAACCGGGCACTCCCATTTGAGCGACGCTCCGCAGTGGCGGCATCGCGCCGGGCTCGTTTTCCGCGCCACCGGGCTCACCTCGGTCACGCCCGCACAGTTGCGACACCGAAGCTGCTGGTAGGCGCCGTTGACTGTCGGCAGACCCGCTCCGGCCGGGCAGGGCAGGGGCGCCACCGAGCCCCCGTCGCGCCTCACACCCATCTTCCGGCAAGCCCGTGCGATCAACCGGTCGCCTCGCTCCGAGCCGATTCCCAGCGCCGCGGCTTCCTCGATGAGCGCAGCGCGGGTTCCCGGGTCGAGACGGGTCGATCCCTGGAGGGCAAAGACGGTCACGGCGTCGAAGCTCTCCTCGGCCTCCTGCAGCAAGGTCCGATCGTACCTGGCTCGGGCCCTGGGCGACGTGAGATGAGACTGGGCGTGCGCGATGATCTCGAGCCAGGCCGTCTTTTCGGCGGTGACCTGGGCTTTCCTCATCCACCGCTGCCGCTCCTCGTCGGCTCGGGCCGTGATGATCGACGCCGGAGCATCGCAAAAGAGCCCCAGCGCATCGTACAGGTCACGCCGTCCCAGGTGCTCGAGGGCCCCGCGGATCTGTCGCCGGGTCGAGGGATCGAGGACATCGGCGGGAGGATCATCATCCAGTTCCTCCACGTCGACTGGCCCAGTGGTCGTCGTCAGCGTGGGAATCAAACGGGTCAAGCGATCAAGGACATCGCCGTCCAGCCCGATCCTGGCTGCCTCATCGCGCAACAGGGTCCGATCGGCGGTCGTCAGACCCCCCTTTGCCGCTCGCAGCCGGACCCGCCGCTGGAGCTCGTCGAGCTTCTGCTCTCGCTCGGTGATCTGGACCGCGGCCAGCTCGGCATCGTAGGCCGCACGGGGTTCCGGTCCGCTCAGCAGTGCCCGCCGCAGCGTTGGCACCTCATCGAGATAGAGCTGGTTGGTGTGCCGCGTCTTGGGGTTTCGCGTGCCCATCGACCACACCGGCTGCTGCTGCTTCAACGCAGCCTCGATCTCCGCCGGGTCAGCCCCCGGATCAACCCCCAACCTCGCGTAATAGTCGGGCACCATTCTTGCTTGCGCCGCCCCTGTTTTCGTCGAAGATCATGGCACCTCCCTGTCCATCGCACTTGCCAACTCCTCCGATGAAATATTGTCGAGGAGCATCAAGGCGGCGTCCAGTCGTTCCGTGGAACAAGTGTCCCGCAAATCCGCTCGGCGACGATTCGGTCGCCAAGGGTGCTGTCGGCGGTCAGCGCCACCGAGATAACCCCCTGAATCTTCCCTCCTTCGCCACGAATCGGAACAGCTACTGATCGGCTCGCGCCGAAGGCGCGCAGCCAGCGGCCGGAGCCGGAATCGGCGGGCAGCTCTTCCACACGCGAGACGGCCGGTTGCCCCGTGAGCGCGGCAGCCACGATGCCCAGGCTCGTCTGGCTCAAGGGCACCGTTGCGGTCGCGGCCGCGAACTGCCGGCCGACCTCCGGATCAAGTCCCACGCCCGGCACGAAGCCGAGCTGGACCAGCCGCTCGGTTTCTTGATCGAGTTGCCAGTACCCGGCAGCGCGCGCGCCGAGCGCCGCGCAGACCTCGGTAACCCCCGCGCGCAAATCGTCCAGGTTCCGGGCCGAAGATGATTCCATGATTGACCTTTTCGGAGCGTCGATCGCGAAGTCAGTAGTGCCATATTCGCACTCCCTCCATGTTTCATCCAGGCCTTGCCTGCCTTGCTTTATTGACGCAGAACCTCCGGCACCGGCTGCCTTGCCAGGTAGAAGACATAGGCCGTGACGGCGCGGAGCTGGGCGGGTTCGAGCACCAGACCCCAGCCGGCCATGCGTGTATCCTCGACGCCCTTGGAGATGACGCCAAGCACCTCCTCGGGCTTGCCGCCGTGCTTCCACCTGCCGTCGCTGATATTGCCGACGGGCGGACCCAGCAGGCTGCCCGCGATCGGGCCGTCGCCGCGTCCTTCCTGACCATGACAGGTCGCGCAGCGGGCGAGGAAGATCGACCTCCCCTCGAGCAAGAGCGGATCGCCCGCGACTTCCGGAGGCGGGGGCGGGGGTGGTGTGCTGAGCATGAAGTAAGCCAGAACCCCCGCAATCATCAGGCCCAGCATTCCCAGAAAAACCCAAGGCGCCGCCGCGGCATCAAC
>JBAUOX010001003.1:0-7736 GCA_049579985.1 Isosphaeraceae bacterium
TACAGAGAGCGGGTCTCGGTCCAGGCATGGCGGCATCCTTTCCTTGCCGGGATTTTTGGGGAGTCCACTTCCTTCTACCAAAAGTCCGCCGAAACAACGACGTTATTTGTGAAACGGACCACTAAGGACGAGGACTTTTTGGCGTTCGAGCGGGTCGTTGAGGAAACGCTGCGAACTCGCCGGATGCGGCTGTGCGCTTACTGTTTGATGCCCAACCATTGGCATTCTGTCGTTTGGCCCGAGCGAGATGGCGATCTTTGATACCGATCGGGAATTCAGCGCCAATTTCGATCGTCAGGCGAGCGCCACCAACAGCGTCTCCTTCCTTGGTCTCTCCCCACCAAAGGCGTCCAAAACCGTCTCCTTCTTTGTTTCGTTCCACCGAGGAGCGACGCAGTCCGGAATCTTGTTCCTCGTTTCGATCGAGCGAGGAACCTCACGCCGGGTTTACCATTGCCGTCCTTGGCTGTCTGACATGAGCCAGCTTGGGGGTGCTCCCTGTCGGTTCCTTGCGCGCCCTGGCTGTGGCACGCGTCGGTGTGTCGGACCGAAGCGCGCAACGCGACTATCGCTTGGTTGATCGAGCGGTGCCAACACGTGCTGCCAAAGAGTCCGCTCGGCCTGGCGATCGCCTACGCGCGGTCGCAGTGGGGGGACTTGCAGACTTACACCTGCGACGGGGATTTGAGCATCGACAACAACCCCTCGGAACGGGGTCTGCGTCCCCAGGCAATTTCTGCAAAGAATCGTTTATTTTTTGGAAGTGACCGAGGCGGCCGGACGGCGGCGATCCTCTTCAGTCTCGTAGGTAGCTGCAGGCGGATCGGGGGCGACACTTTCACCTACCTAAAGGATGTGCTGGAGCGACTGCCGGCCCATCCGGCGGACCGGCTCGCCGAGCTGTTGCCCGACGCCTGGTTCGTGGCCCAGCGGAACGCTCGACGCAAGGTCGCGTCCTGAGGGATCCCGGTCGGTTGGGCCTGGACGCCATCCAAGCCGGTCGATATTCTGCAGGGTGCCGAAGACTCCAGCCGTCTGCATCGGATCGACGGCCGCCTCCAACCAGTGCGAACGCCGTCTGCGAGACGGTTACGGGGCAGTCACAATTCAGGCAACAGAAGCGGGACAGGTCGTCCATGGCGTCGGCCCGGTGGTGCAACCCTCGGAGTGGACGCTGAGTTGCGTCCCCCCCGAGAGATACACGACCGGGACGAGACCGTGCAACACTATTGAGTCACCAGGCCGTTGTCCGGACCGAGAATTATGGGGACAAATCGCGCTCAGTCGTACTCGCGGAGGGCAGGATGATGTCGGTCGATCCAACCGTTGTACAAGACGTCGTCGTGGTAGTGCCGGGAATCATGGGTAGCGAGCTGGCGGACCGCAACGAGACGCTGGTGTGGTCGGTGACAGAGGGTCGTCGAGCCGTGGCAATGGCCATCCGCACGCTAGGCAGATCGTTGAAAGACCTGAAGCTGCCAGACGGAATTGGCGACGATCATCCCGGCGACGGGGTGAAGGCGAGAGGGCTTGTTCCAAGCCTGCACGTCATCCCTGGCATGTGGAGTCCGATCACTGGTTACAGTGAGACGCTCAACTTCCTGCGCAGCCACCGGTTCCATTTGGTTGAGCCTGAGCCACGCGAGCCAGACATTATACCGAACTTTATATCATTCCCCTACGATTGGCGGCTGTCGAATCGCTACAATGGCCGCCTGTTGGCCCGGGTGGCAACAAACGCGCTTGAGCGTTGGCGACGGCAACCTGGTATGGCACAGGCCAAGCTGATTCTTATATGCCATTCAATGGGCGGACTGGTCGCGCGTTGGTTTGCCGAGCAGGAGGGCGGGGCTGAGCTCATTCGTTCGATCATCACCATCGGCACACCGCACCGCGGAGCGGCTAACGCGATCGAAACGCTTGTGAATGGTCTCGACCCGTGCTTCGGGCCTTTACACCTCGACCTGTCCGACTTCGTGCGCAGCTGCCCGGCGGTGTACCAACTGTTGCCCACGTACAAGTGCGTCGTAGTCGAAGGAGGGGAAAGGGTTGATCTGTTGAGCGCGGGCGCGCCGGGTCTTAATCGAGCGATGCTCGAGGACGCCGCGGCGTTCCATGCCTCTCTTACCACAACTGAACGACCCAATTATCTGTTGCATAAGGTTGTCGGTATCCGTCAGCCGACAGCGACAACTGTACGCTTCGTCGACGGCTCGGCTCGGCTGTCGAAGATGATTGACGGGCAGTCTCAGGGCGGCGACGGCACCGTTCCCCGCTTGGCGGCGCAACCGTTGGAGGGATGGGACAGTGAGGTGTACGAGGTAGCCGACCAACATGGACATTTGCAGGTGAGCACCTCATTGCTCGACTTGGTCGACGGCATCATCACGCGAACAGAAGTCATCCGCCAGGGAGTGGGGATGGATTCGTTCGGGGTCGAGATGGCTGATGTTTGGACGACCGCTGAACGGCCGGTGTTGCGGGTAACGGATGTTGGCATTCGCCGCCTCGTGCTGAAGGTGCTCGACGAAGCGGGAACACAAGTCGGCAAAGACAGGCGGGTAGAGTCGGACGGTACTGCCGACTTGGGCGACCTGCCGGAGGGCGGATACCGCGCGTTCGTGACATCCACTCAACCGGGCGGGCCGACCCCTGTGACTAAACCATTTGTCGTCTTCGATCCAACACTTACGATCGAGGATTCGGCCGATGACTAAGCCGCGATCGCTGTTTGTCGGTGTCGCCAATGGCACCTATGTCGAGCTGAAGCACCTCGATCGGGCTGTCCCCGACACCCGGAATGTCGCCGACGTACTGAAAAATCGAAGTGGGTTTGAGACAGAGGTTCTCCCTGATGCTGGTACTGGTCTCTCTGGGAAACTGCAAAAAATAATTACTCCTCAAAGCATGGTCGGAGGGTGCCTGATTCTGTCCTGGGTCGGTCACGGCGAGGCAAGCAGTCACGCGCTTCAGTTGGTGGTCCCCGATCATGAAAACAAGGTGGACGTGAAGTATGGCGACATGCGTACGCTGGCAGGCGACGTACTCGATACGGGTGCCCGGCAGATGATATTGATCATCGACACTTGTCACTCGGGGGCTGCGCTCGGCGACACGTCGACGGCGGCTCTCACCGGCCTCGACGATCGAATTCCTGACAAGGAAGCCTGGTTCGGGGTGGTGGCTGCCAGTCAATCTTACCAGGACTCGATCAGCGGTCTGCTAATCGGTGAGGTTCACCGTTTGTTGACCAAGGGGCCTGGCGATCAGAACAAGTCCCTGTGGCCGAAGCTACGACCATTGATCGACGGCCCCGACCTGCTCAAGACGTTGATTCTCGAGTGGGCCGATCCCCGCCAAACGCTACGGCAGCAAACCATTGGGGGCTGGCCGGGAACGGGGTTGGTGGCCAATCCCAGGTTTGTTGCGGGAATCGGTAAGCCTCTTGATCACTTACTGTATGCGGCACGAGGCAGTTCCACCGATCGGAGCTTTTTCTCTGGACGGACATCACAGCTTGAGAAAATCGTGGCGTGGATGGCCAATGCGACTCCAGGCCTCTTTGTGGTAACTGGTCCGCCCGGATGCGGGAAGTCAGCGATCGTGGGCCGAATCATCAGCTTGGCTTCGAAGGAGGAACGCGAACGCATCTTGGCGGCGGGACCAGTCCCCGATGCGGTCGGTCCAGACATAGACAGTGTCGACGTCCAATTGCAGCTCCGACGCGTTAACGTGGAAAGAGCCGTGGACAGTATGAGCGATCAGCTCGGACTCGACGGGCCCAATAGTTCTTATGAGGTCCTTGCTGCTGCTCGCCGAAGGAAGCTCGCCGGGGATCCGTTGGTAATCGTGATAGATGGGTTAGACGAGTCGGGAGACTTTGCCTGGGCGCTTGCGACCGAGCTGATCCAACCGCTTGCCCGCGAGGCGCTGGTGTTGATCGCCAGCCGGGACTTGGCCCTCAACGATCAGGTCTCGCTCATCGCGTCGCTCGGCCCCGCTAGTACGGTCATCGACCTTGGTGACGACCCTGAGGAGACGAAACGCTGCGTCCACGCTTATGTGATGGCCCGCCTAGAAGGTGTCGACGCCAAAATGGATTCTCAACAAGTGGCCGATGTGCTTGCTGGCACCGGCTCGGACGCCGGTCGCGACGTCGAGGCACCTTTTCTGTTCGCGCGGCTCGTGACAGAGCAGCTACGATCCAGGCCTGTCGATACATCAGCCAAGGACTGGGCCGATGAATTGGCGTCTTCAGTGGCAAGCGCACTGGAGTACGACATAAACTCGGCTTACGTCGAAGTCGGCGGGAGGCCTCACCGGACAGCTGCTAGGGAACTGTTGCAGGCGGTTGCCCATTCCTATGGCAGCGGCTTCCCTGCCGATGTTTGGTCACGCGTCGCGAGCGCCCTATCTGGTTCTCAAACGCAATATTCGCGAGATGACGTCTATGGCGCAATGGACACGTTGGCTCGCCATCTTATTGTGGGCGTCGAGGGAGACCAGCCAACGTACCGACTGGCTCACCAGTGGCTTGTAGATCACCTGCGCGACGATACTGTGTCGACCATTTCTCACAGGGCAGATCTAGTCGTCGCCGAGGCCATCGCTAAACTCTACGAAGAACTGCTCGCGCAGGGCCTCACTCCGCGCGAGCACAAGTACCTGTGGCGCTACGCTTGGGCCCACCTCGCGGATGCCGGCATGGCGGGGATGGCACTTCTTGAGAAGCTAGCCGAAATCGACAGGGAGGCGTTTGAGCCCGATCTGGCAATGGGATATAGGGTTGTCAGTGCACGGATGCGATTACAGGGTTGCATAGACGATGCTCGAAGCGCTGGTAAGCAGGCGGTGGCGATTCGTCGAAAGATCGGTCCCCCCATCGATCTGGCGACAGCGCTCTTCGATCTGGCCACCACGCTTTCCAGCACCGATCCTGAGCAAGCAAGCGAATTCGCCACCGAAGCATTGGATATCGCTCGCGATCACCGTGACAAACCAGAGGGGCGAGCCGCCTTCGCCCATGGGTTGACGACGAGTGCGTTGACCTGGGCGCGTCTGGGAGAGTTTCGATGGGCCTACGACCTGGCGACTGAGGCGGTTGCGTTGTGGGAGCGCGAGGTGGCAGAAGCCCCGAAGCAATTGCGGTCATTGGCGATCACACAGTCTTTGCTGGCCGGCATAGCTGTCACCGTAGGCGAACTCGAGATTGCTGAGAAGACCGCCCAATCAGTGCTCATCGCATCAACCGAACGGGACAATGCACTTATTGTCGACGACGCTATATCGACCTTGTTGCTCGTGCGGGTTCAGAAAGCGCTTGCGACCATGCGGCAGGGAGGGCAGCCAGCGTTGATCGATACCGATGTTGGCGGAACTCTGTGGGGCGTTGTCCAAGAAGAAGGCCCCACGAAGTCGATGGTGGACGTTATCCGAGGCCTAGGGCTTCTCCATTTCTCGCAAAGTCTACTCCTCAATAAGGCGCTCGGTGCCGAGAGCCCAGTAGACGTGCGTACCGTGCTCAACACCTCGATTGATTTGCTCAAGCCGTTTGCCGCTACTGACTTCGAGTCCGCCACCGTTTTGGCCTTTGCTTTGGAGTTACGCGCAAACCAGGGAGGTGATGGGGCTGACGCTGACCGATCGGAGGCCGAGCGCACTCTTCGCTCTTTGGCCGACCAACACCCTAGGTCGGCATGGCGGCTCGGCGTGCTGCTTTACCAGCGAGCCAAGGCTATCATGGCCGCCGACCAGCCGGCGCCAGGACACGTCGATGAGAAGCTACTCGACTTAGCGTCCGACGCAGTCGTCTATCTGCGTCTCGGCGTCGAGCTCCCCGATATCGCAGTCATTTTGGCTGATACACTGACTTTTCTGGCTTCATTGTTCATGTTTTCCGGCAAAGAAGATAAAGATATAACTATTCGAGATGAGGCCATCATCCGGTGCCGCGAACTGCACGCTCGGGGAGTTCCCGGAATGGCTCTTATGTTGACTATCAACCTCGTCGACCAGTCGGGTCGCATTCTTGAATTCCGTCCGATCGAGGCCATCGACTTTGGACGAGAGGCCCTCGATTTGCTCGCTGACTTTGATCAAGACGCGCCTCAGCTTCGAGTGTTGTTCGCGGCGGCGCAATTCAACGTCGCCCTGGAACGTTACCTTCTGGGCGAGACGGTCGGCTTGCGCGAGCAGCTTGAAAATACTATGGCGCAACTATTGAGGCCCGATGCCACTCCGCTCGAGATCGGATGGCTGGCCTCCGTTCAGACGCTTAAAGCAGGGTTAGAAATGTCAGAGGGGAATTTCGAAGCCGCGCGGGAGGCCGCACAGGAGGCACTCCGCTACTGCGACACGCCGGGCTCGCTAGTCGCCAACCCAATGACCCGAATCATGGCCGACCTTCACCTAGGGCGAGCCGATTGGGCCTTGGGACGCAAGAAAGGACTGCTTCGGCTGCGAGAGACATTGGCGAACCTGCGGCAAGCGACGATCGATGGGAGCCGTCCACCCGCTTATCTCGCGAACGTGCTTAACCTTGCCGGGGATGAGTTGTGGGACGAGGTCTTGGCTGGCCTGACCGAGCATCCCGAGCTGATTCGCCACTTGACGTTGTACCGAGACAGACCACGCAACAAGATCACAGAGATGGTTGCATCGCTGCGCAACGTGGAGAGCAACCCGGGGGACCTCGACCTTCGTACAGTACGCGGTGCGATCCGTAGCCACCGTGCCAAGGACACGCGCCCCTTCGATGCTGCCTGGCTGGCGGATGCGGGCGATCTACCTTCGTGGCTGACGATCGATCCAAGGCTAGAGGCTCTGATGATCGCCTGGTGGAACACCACTGACCTCGTCGCCGAACGGGCTTTCTTACTCGCGCACCAGGATTTGTTATCCCCGAGCGCTGATATCTTAGTCGAGGAGTTGCGAACAGAAGCAGACCTTGCCGATCAGGCAGATCACTACTTGGAGATCCTCCAACGGGCCAGGCGCCATGGAATAGAGGCCGCTTTTGCCCCATTTATGGCACGTGACCTCGTCGGCAGGTGGTTGAAAAGCGACGACCTAGAGCAGTTCCTCGATGACCACCCGGCCTTGCGGGGGCCCTGCGTCGCCGAGGTCCTCGGGTCGGAACTGGAAGGTGGTCTTTCGGTGTCTTTTCAAGAGTTGACGGAGGATCCGAAGAGGTGGCCAGCGGCCCTCCGGGCCATGCTCTTTCTTGACCGACGGGGCGAGAAAGCGTTGGCGTTTCAGATAAGTGATGTGTCGTCAGCCGACTTGATCAAGCATTTGCGGAAATCGTGGCGGTCTGGTGACGCCGAGCGACTTGAAGCCTTGGCACTCATTAGATTCTTCACTGAGGACCGTGATCGGCCGCGGCGCGCTTCGGCGATGGGTTTGGCGATGGCGTGGGCTATGCAGGGTCGTGCCGACCAAGCTGTTGTTTTGGTGGGGAGCATTGGCCAGATCGATGATGTGGAGCGCGGCGAGTTAACGTCAATGATCACCGACGCGCTGAAAGCGAACCCAGAACTAGGCGTAGGGATGGGTCGCCTATTGGCCGCAATCCCTAACGATGACGGAGCATAGTCCTGAGGAGAAGCTGAATAAACGAGGGCGTTACCGTTTATCTAATCTTCTGTCGACGTGGTTTGCTGAACAGACACTTTGGACAGATGGTTCCCGTCGCGTCAGTCAGCAACCGGGCTTCGCCCCGGCGGCCCGAATGACCC
>JBAUOX010001004.1:0-17878 GCA_049579985.1 Isosphaeraceae bacterium
GCGGGGCGTCGAGCAGGCGTGCCCGGAGTTCGAGGTCGTCGCGCCGGAGGAAGCGGTTGACCCAGTTCTAGACGGTCTGACGGCTGACCTGGAAGGTCTCGGCGACTTGCTCGGCGGAGAGCCCCTCGGCGAGCCAGAGCACCGCTTGGGCGCGACACCGCTGCTTGGCCGAAGGGGTCCGGAGCACGAGATCTTCCAGTTCCCCACGCAGGCGAGCACTCAAGACGATTGGAGCCATCGCGCCACCCCTCTTGACCCGTGGTGTCTCGATGACCGATTCTACTTGTCAAAGAGCTTCCCGTCAGGCCCGGACCCATGGTTTTTCCGGAGCCCCCCACGGAGAGCCGTGAAAACAGGGGGAAAAGGGGGTCGGCTCTCAATAAAGGGATGCCTATCTATGATCAGATGAGCGGACCGGGAATGGATCCCGTACGCCGACCCCGGAAAACCCCGGGATCTTTCCGCCACGGGACCCCGGAGAAGGCTTCACTTGGCCTTCGCTTGTCAAAGAACTTTTTGCGACCTCTTAGTAGTTCCTCAGCCCAAAATAGGCATCCCGTTTGGCCGAATGTCACCTGATGGGCGAGCGAAAAGTGAAGGACAATTGAGGCCGGGTGCTTAGTCTTCTACGTCCCGGGGAGATACTGGGGCCGACGCCGGGAACTGCGTTTGTCGGCAGCGATAACATAGCCACCGATACCGCCAACCGACTCGGTAAAGCCGCAGCGGATACACTTGCCCGCATGCGGGACAAGGCGCTCGGCAAACTCGATCGTCCCGTTTTTGAGATTCAGGGGGTGCAGCATGTTCCTCTGTGGGATAACGCGGTTGGGAATCTGACTGGTCTATTTCGCGGAGAAGCTCCTCGACTTCGTGGAGCCGTGACTCCAGGACAGCAAGATTTTCCCTGGCTTGAGACAGGTCGCCGGCTGGGATACAACCTTGAGTCGCTCTTGAGAGGCGGTCAACATCTTGGCTTAACAAGGCAACGGCTCTCTCCTCAAGCGATTGCCGAGGAGATCTGGAAGGCCCACTTTGCATACAACCGCCTTTCTGATTTCGAGAAGAATGTGATGCGAAGGGTTGTTCCATTCTATACGTTCACATCCAGAAATATACCACTACAACTAGTGCCTTGTCTAGCGAAAAAGGGTGAGTTGGTCTTGCATGGCAACTTATCATGTTCACGTGTATACAACGGCTGTCACACGAGTTTTGACAAGTTGCTTTTGGCGGAAAAACGAGCGGCGCACGATGGGCGCCTACGTGGGGCAGATGTCAGGGTAACCTATCAATATCACGTTGACGGGGCACTAGCACCGCATGGAACAGGAGCCTCGTGACCCCCGGCCAGGAACTCGTAGTCGAGCGTCACCGGCGTGTCGGTTGGCCGGTGGTAGTGCGGGTTGCGGAACTCGGCCGTGTCGGTCCACATCAGCGCCGGGAGGCCCGCCCGCCAGAATGGGGCATGGTCGCTACGGAGAAGGTGGTGCGAGATCCGCTCGATCATCTCCAGCGGCACGTCCGGCAGGAAGAGGCCCTGGACCGGAACGGCGTGCCCATCGGCCATGGCCAGGACATGATTCAGGAGCTGTCGAGACCCGTATGTGCCGACCAGGCCAAGAAAATCGCCGACCGTGGGGGTCTGGATCGGAGTTCCCGAGACACCATACCTAACTCTGAAAAAATTCAGTATGGTGTCCCCGGAATTGCCAGCGAGACCTTGGCGCAACACAACAGGGATCTCGGCGGCGCGGCGGCAGGAGCGGTCAAGGCCAACTTTACAGCATGCCCGCGCGAGGCTGGCGTCGTTCTTGTTCTCAACGTCGTCCAACCTCAGGCCAGATCCGACAGGTCCAACCTGCCCTGGTCGCGCAGCTCCACGAACCGGCGGTACGTCTCGACGATGCCGTCGTGCAGACTCGACCGAGGGATCGGGCCCAGCCTGTCCTGGAGCCTCGAATCGTCCAGGTCGAAGGCGATGGGCAGTTGCCGGTCGCCGTGCGTCACCAGTTCCCTCGAGCTGGGAACCACGTCGCCCAGGGCGGCGACAAAGGTCTCGATGGGCTCGACCGCACCCCGCAGGTTGAAGGCGTCGGCTCCCTGGAACGGATGCACGAGCGCCCGGACGAAGGTCGCGGCGACGTCGCCGACATATTGCAGGTCCTGCAAGCCGCCGTAGCTGATGTGGTAACGGCGGCCGACCGCGACGGCCTTGATCGCCTTGGTCGGCTCACTCGTCATGCCGAAGTCTCGCCCCACGCCATAGACGGTCCAGGGTCGCAGGCCGATGCTCGTGATTCCCTGATCGAGCCAGTACACCCGGGCGTTCAGCTCGTTGCAAACCTTGTAGGCCCCGTAATGGCTCAGGGGCACCAGCCGAACCTCGTCGCCGACGCTTCCCTTTGCACCTGCACCCTCCGCGCGCGGACCGTGCACTGCCGCCGAGCTGGCATAGACCACGCGCTCGACCTGATTCTTGAGCGCCACGGCCGCCTGGAAGACCGCCAGCGTGCCGATCACGTTAACCATCGCCCCCAGGATTGGATCGGCGCGGCACGTTGGCGTTTGCAGCCCGGCCAGATGCAAGATGTGCGAGGCCTCGACGCGCTGCACAGCCGCCCGGACTGCCTCCAGATCGGACACGTCCCCGGCGACGAAATGCACTTTGGACCGCTTTTCCGGATCCAGCACCAGGTCCAGACGATGCGTGTCCTCCCTGAGGTCGAAGATCCAGACGTCGTAGCCCCGCTCGACCAGTTCTCTGGTTACCCATGAACCAATGCAGCCATAACCGCCCGTCATCAAGACTCGCACGCAACTACCTCGCCTTAATTCTACAGCGCCAGATCGATCGGTGTCGAGAATGCAAACGGTGCAAGGATTCCAGTGGTACACCAAAACGTAAAGCCTTGTGCCTGCAATGACTTGCGGCGATCGATTGCGTGCATGACGTGCAAGGATAACGGGTGTTTCCGTAGCGATGACAGTAAGTTTTACGGCTTTTGCTGGGCGACAAAAAGGCCCGGTTTCCCGGGCTCGGACGTCGGCCGATGGTGGAGGTTGCTCCCCGCGCGTGCGGGCTGAACCACATGCAAGCAGCCCCCAATCATGCACAGTCCGGTTGCTCCCCGCGCGTGCGGGCTGGACTTAGTCTGGGCGGCGGTTTATGGCAGTCAGGGACCATACCAGGGCGATAACCCAACCTACGAAAGTCCAGCCCAGCAGGAGGTTGAGTGCCAGGATGGCGGCTGTGTTGGGGTGGTTCCGCTGGCGTGCGATGAGCGTCGGCCAGAAGTACAGGCCGAACGCGACAACGCCGATGGCGATGATCAGGAGGATGAACAGGAGACAGCCGATCACGTCCCTTGCTGGTTCGTCCATCACTTCTCGCCCCCTTCCTGTCCGGTCCTTTCTTCCTTCGCCATGGCCCGCCAGACTTTGCTCCACTCCCGCCGAAGAATCGGCCGCAATGCGCTTTCCAGGTATTCCGCCATGGTAAGCGCATTCCGGCCGCTATCAATCTTACTTTGTCGAGAATATCGCTCTCGATGCGAACAGGTAGCCGATCGGCGAAGCATCATGCCGCACCCATGACGAGAACGGGCTTGCGGTGTGGACGCTCCGAATCGGCAAGGAAGAGATTACGGGCCGATGGGTCATCATCGATCGGGAGTTCAGGCCGGCACAATAACCCCAGCCGCGGCCTTTAGATGCGACCGTCCTAGGCATGTTGGTAGGTGCAAAAAGTATTTGCTATCTATCTTGCTATCGGGCGCCTTTGTTGCATAATCAAGCTCAGGCTCCCCGCTTCGAGTACTGGAACTGAGCGGGCGTTTTCGAGGAGAAGAGCGATGAAGAACCGGCTGCCGGAACTGACCATGGCGGTCATTGCTAGGTACGATGCCGGATTGGATGATGCGCGTCACGCGAAAGCAAAAGGGAGGGCGGCAAAGGAACGGCATAGAGTCGCGAGAAGAAGGCTCGAACAGGTGCTCGTTGTGGGAAATTGGCTATTTCGGTCGATTCGTCTAATCGAAAGAAACTGGCGTGCCGAGGTCTCCTCTGGGCAGACGCCATATAACCCAACAGACGATCAAACGATCAGGGACTATTACCGACAATGGGCGATTCCGTGTAGTCGCTGCCTCAAAGAGATCCAAAGGCTCCGTTCGCCGGTGTATAGAATCCACGGGGTTTCAGAGTTTGAGAAAAACTGCGACTCAGTTCACGAGATTCTGGCACACCTGGAAAAGCCATTGCTCGACCTGGAACACTCGAGCCCAAAGTCGGACCCCCTCACGAAAGCGAAGGGCAATCCGCGGGCCGTACACGTGGATGACTCTGGTCGCATCTTCGAGACGACCGGGGAAGAACTCTCGATTGCGGGCCTTGAGCCGATCAAGGTTGCGCGAGGCCTCAGGGATGAACAGGCAGGTCGTCTTCGGTCCTTGAAGGACATCGTCGCGACGCGCGCACAATGAACTTCGGCGTTCAATTGATACACCAGAATGAACTATGAAGTTCAATTGACAAGCCAGGCAGAAGAGGACTTTTCCGCCCTACCGCTTCATCTACAGCACTACCTGGAGCGACAACTCGACGATCTTGCCAAGTCTCCAGTCACGTTGAGTCGCCCTTCTGTAACCCCCCCCTCACCCGCCTGGCCATATGATCTATGAGGTCGACTACTCGCTTGGGCAGGAACACTGGCATCTTTCGATTCTGTTCCGTTACCATCAAGACGAAGTGCATCTGATCGTAACTGGAATCGGCCGCATGGGGCCTTAGCCCATCTTGCTCATGACCTCGGCCGCTCTCGCACGGTCAAGTTCGGCGGAGCCAATTCGCTAGTTTTCGGTAGTCGCAAGGGGTTTTCGTCCCATCGATGACCAGAATTCCAGGAAATCATCGGATCAACCGGCAGATAATCGCAATGCGTCGGAGGCACCGCGCCCCCGCACTATCGCACGCTGTCCCCGTTGTGGTGAGACCAGGTACGAGACAGTCCACCCGATCGCCACTTAGCCCCCCCATGCAAACGGTGCATGCAACAAGCCGGGTTCCAGAGATTCAGCTACCAGCCCGACGGAAGCCCCCACAGCCCCGGCGTGATCAGCTCGACGGAATTGCCCGCGGGATCACGGAAGTAGAGGGAATGTCCGCCCCTGGGCCATGACTCCTCGTGCTCGATCGGCACATGGCGGCTCTCGAGGTGAGATCGCCAGGCATCAAGATCAGCGGCAGGTATGCCCAGCGCGAGATGCCCGGGGCCCCGGCAACCGTGCGCTGGTAGGCGATCTCCCTTGAGCGTCGATTCCGCCCGAAAGATCAGCAGCATACTTCGGTCGCCAACCCGGAAGAACACATGCCGGCCTTCTTCCCGGGCGGTCAGAACCAGCCCCAGGACGTCGCGATAAAACCGTTCGGCCAGCTCCAGATCGTCGGCGTAGATGGCAGTCTCGACAAGAGCCTCGATGGGTCTCATGGCCGCTCCCCTTCCTCTTGATTGTCGAGCCATTCAATCAATTAGCTTGGCTTGGCAGAAGCCGCGCTGCCGGATTTGAGTCCGGATTGCGCGGGAGCAGTGCTCAGCACAGCCCGAGCCAGCGCCGGAAGCTGCGGAGCGGGCCTTTGCGCCGGGCACCTGATCGCCGGGGCGCGTTTGCCGGAGATGTCCGTCGTGGCAGAAAGTTGCGGACCAGCGCCATGAGGTCGGGGTAGAGTGGACCGGTCGTGAGCAAATTATTGCGAGTCTGGAACAACAGGTTGCCGTAGGAATAACAACCCTCTCAAGGAAAAGCTCTAAGAAAAAAGCCTTGTCCACGTTATTTTCTTGGACAGCCGCAGCGGATACTCGAACTGGCCAACTCGGTGCCGGGGAACCAAGACCGCCGTGCGAGCGTCCAATTCGTCGGGCCGGAATGCCTGTTTCGATTCCAGCAGTAGAGTTGGACGTCCCTCCTGCCGTCGTGCTTGCGCTTTTTGTGGTCCGTCCAGATTCATTGAAAACCGTCCAGACTCCTTACATCGGGAGGATCTCCTCGTGACACCAGGAAATGGCCGGATGATCGTTAGCATGATGCCGCGAACTGCCCGGACTCTCTTGGGGGTTGCTTTTCCTTTTGTGGTTGTTGCATGCTCGGCCGCGTGCTTGCTCAAGGCGGCCGACCCCGCAAGCGGGGTTACCCCCCCCGCCGCCGATCCACCCGCTGTGCCGCCACCGCCGATTGCTGGACGGGCCGCGATCAGCCCCGCGGCGCCGATCATTCCCGGAGAGACCGTTGCCGCACTTCAGGACGGCAACCACGAGGCGGCTCGCGGAGCTCTTGTCAAACTGCGGGAAAACGCCAAGGACCCTGATGAACGGGCCTACCTCGGTTATCTTCAAGGCATCACCGAGCGACTGGCGGGCCACAACGATGCGGCACGGGCAACACTCCGAACCGCCGCCGCGGAGAACCCGACCGGCCGCTGGCTTCCCAAGATCCGGTTCGAGCTCGCGGCCATCGAGCTGGCCGCGGGCAACCTGCCCGTGGCCGAGGAACTGGCCCGCTCCGAGGCCATCCGCCTGCTGTCCGACGATCGCAAGGACCGCCTGGCGGAGGTCTATCACGCCTTCGCGCGGCGGCTGCTGGAGCCCGATGATCCCGTGATCCAGCCCGATCCCAACGCCGCCTGGGGCTTGCTGTCCCAGGCTCGCGACCTCGCCAAGAGCCCCGTGCTGCGCGCGCGGCTCCTCTGCGCGATGGGCCGCACCAGCCGGATGGCGGGGAACTTCCCCAGGGCGATCGATCATTTCCAGGGCTACCTCAAGGAGTATCCCGGCGGAGCAGACCGCCTGGCCGCTCGATTTCACCTTGGCGAGTCCCAGCGCCAATCCGGTCAGCCTCTCCAGGCCCGGCTGACCTGGACCGATCTCGTACGCGACATCGAGCGGTTGAAGCCGGCCGACGCCGACAAGGACGCGCAGAGCATCCGCGCAAGCGCCCTCGTCGAGATTCCCTCGACGTTCGGCATTCCCAATCCGCCCGACGACACGAGCATGAACCTGGGCGTCGCCGCCCTTCAGCGTTTTCTCTCGGCCTACCCCGCGCATCCGCGGGCGGTGAGGGCCGCTTACGAGATCGGCGCCACCTATCTGGCCCGCGGCAAGAGCGACCTGGCGCTTGGGGCCCTGTCCCGCTTCCTCAAGGACGATGGTTTCAAGGTCGAGACCGACCAGGCGCGCCGTGACCAGGCCGAGCTGGCCATGACGGCAACCTTTCAGCACGCCCAGATCCTCCAGGGGCAGCAGAAGTTCAACGAGGCCATCGCGGCCTGGAAGGGATACCTGGCCACCTTTCCCAACGGTCCCCAGAGCGCCGATGCTCAGCGCGCCATTCTCGACACCCAGCTTCTGGTCGCCGCCGACCATCTGAACCGGGCTCGATATCCCGAGGCGCGCGCGGCCTGGAGCGAGTTCGTCGCTCAGAATCCTCTCGACCCACGAGTGCCGGGAATCCTCTTTCAAGTCGGCGAGAGTTTCCTGGCCGAGAAGAAATTCGACGCGGCCATAGCCGCCTGGGGGCCGCTGACCACCAAGTTCCCCGGCAGCGAGCCGGCCGGTCACGCCCACTTCGTGACCGCCTCCCTCTTCGAAACCGAGAAGGGCGACCCGGCCGGGGCCATCGAGCAATTCAAGCAGATCGCCATCCAGCCCTGGCGGTCGCAAGCCCTCCAGCGGGTTGCCGTGATGGAAGCAAGGGCACTCACCGTGCACACGCTGCGGGCGTTCCGGACCGGCGAGGCGCCCAGCCTGAAGATCATGACGAGGAACCTCGAAAAGCTGACGTTCGCGGCCTACAAGCTCAACCCCGAGGCGTATTTTCGCAAGAAACACGGGCTCGAGAACGTGGAATCGCTCGATATCGGGCTGGTCGCGCCGGACGCGGAATGGACCGTGGACGTTCCCGGTTACGCCAGGTACAAGCCCATCGAGGTCAGCTATGAGCTGAAGAAGCTCGAACGGCCGGGCGTCTACGTGGTGAAGGTGACGGACCAGAAGCACCTGCAGGCGACCACGCTGGCTCTCACCAGCGATATCGAAGCCATCGTCAAGACATCACGCGAACAGGTGCTGATTTTCGCCCAGGATACGAAGACCGGCAAGGGGCGGCCCGGGGCGCGAGTCCTGGTATCCGACGCCGGAGCCGTGGTGCTCGAGGCCGAGACCGGACCCGATGGGGTGTTGCTGCACGACTGGTCTCCCCCGCGTGAATCGAACCGCCGCCTGACCTACCTGGTTCTCGACGGCGGCCACGTGGCAGGCTCTGGCCTGGGCGTGCCCGATAAGCTGTCGCAGGGGCTCACTGCCCGCGCCTACCTCTACACCGACCGGCCCGCCTACCGTCCGGGGCAGCAGGTCGCCGTCCGGGGCGTGATCCGCGAGGTCCGGAGCGGCCAGTACGCCAACGTTCCCAGGGCCGACTATCGATTCGAGGTCACCGATAGCCGGGGCCGGCAGATCGTCGCCCGGCCCGTGATCCTGTCCGATTTTGGAACCTTCCACGAGACGCTGCCCCTCGATCGCGGCGCCCCGGTGGGCACGTATCGCGTGCGCGTCTATCAGCCGGGCAAGAGCGATTTCGCCGGCTCCTTTGAGGTTCAGTCTTACCAGCTCGAGCCCATCGACCTGAGCTTCGACCTCAAGCAAACGGTCTACTACCGGGGCGAGACCGTCGAGGCCGACATCCTCGCGAAGTACCAGTACGGCGCACCGGTCGCGAACCGGCCGATCGAAGTCGCCCTTCCCGACCAGCGCGTCGTCAATGCCACGACCGACGCGACGGGCAAGTTTCACGTGACCTTCTCCACCGATGGCTTTGCCGAGGAGCAGGCGCTGCGACTGGTCGCTCGGCTGCCGCAGGACAACGTCGCTGCCGCGGCGGCCGTCATGCTTGCGATTCGGGGCTTCAACATCGGCGTCCGTACCAGCCGCGACGTGTATCTCGACGGCGAATCATTTCCGGTGCAGGTCAGCGCCAGCGATGCCCGCGGCGAGCCCACCGGCCAGCGCTTGAGCGCGGCGGTCATCAAGATGGTCAACCAGGCGGGCCGGATCACCGAGCGAGAAGCCCAGCGCAAGACAGTCGAGACCGATGCCGAGACGGGGCAGGGGACGGTGACCTTCCGGATCGACGACGCGCAGGGAGGAAATTATGTACTGCGGGTCGCCGGCACCGACCGGTTCAACAACGCCATTGTCGCGGATCGGGCGATCTACGTCTCGGGCAAGCAGGATGAGACGAAGCTGCGCATCCTGGCCGAGCGTCAGCGCTACAAGGTCGGCGAGGAGGCCAGCGTCAACCTGCACAGCCGGGGCCGCGCCGGCACGGCTCTCTTGACCTGGGAGGCCGACCGGATCCTCACCTACAAGCTCGTGACCGTGAGCGACGGCGATAACCCGATCGGCTGGGCCATCGACGGTCCTCAGTTCCCCAACTTCACCCTCACCGCGGCGCGGATGTGGGAGAACAAGTTCGACGAGGCGAAGCTCGATATCGAGGTGGAGCGGGACCTGCGAGTGACCGTGGCGCCTGTCAAGCCGCTGGTCGGGCCGGGCGACGAGGTTGAGCTCGAGGTCACGACCGTCGACCAGCTCGGCCGGCCCGCCTCGGCAGAGATTTCGATCGCGATGATCGATCGTTCGCTCTTGCGGCTCTACGGCGACCGCATGCCGCCGATCGGGGCTTTCTTTTACAACCAGACGCGCACCGGAGCCTTCTCCACTGAGGCCACGAACACCTTCCACTACGCGCCGGCAACCATCGAGGTGGCTCAGGCCGTCGTTGACGAGGCCGAGCGGATCGCGGCCGTGACGGCGAACGCGGCCGTTCGGGACGATGTGCGCGAACAACTCCGCCGGCAAGTCGCGACCGAGGAAAAAGCGGCCGAGAATGGCCAGTTGGGAATGATCCCGCCGCTCCCTGCGGCGGCTGCTCCCGCCGATTCGAGCCCGATGAAGTCCCCCGCGATGATGGGAGCAATGGGAGGTGCCCTGGGCGGAGCGGGCGGAAGGAGCCGGGACGCACGAAGAAAAAGGGGCGCTGCTGGGGTTATAAACCTACCGGCCCACAGGGCTCGGTCGAAGGGTGATGAGAACGGGTACTTCGATGATGCAGACCTCAAGGATGTGGCGGACAAGGAATTCTCGGTAGGATTCAGGGTTCAACTGCCTCTCGGTATGCGCAGCGCCCTCTCCGCCAAGCGCAACGCCGAGTACGCATCGCGCGAGCGGTTTGCCGAGACGGCCTACTGGAACCCCGGTGTGGTGACGGGCAAGGACGGCAAGGCCCGGGTCACGTTCAAGGCGCCCTCGGCGCTCTCCGAGTACCGGATCATGGCGCGGGGCGTGACCGGGTCGGACACCCTGGTCGGCCAGACCACCTCGTCGCTGACCGTACGCAAGAGCGTCTTCGTCGATCTCAAGATTCCCAGCTCGCTCACCCAGGGCGACAAGCCGCGGTTCATCGCCCAAGTGCACCATCTCGGGGCTCAGGGCACGGTGAGCTTGAAGCTGGCCGTCTACGCAGGTGGTCGGGATGAGGTCTATCCGAGGACCGTCGAGATTAAGGGTGACGGCGTCGCGGAGGTGATGTTCGAGCCGTTCGAGGTTCCCGATGCCGAATCGGTGCGGCTGACGCTCACCGGCATCGCTGGCGAGCTGACGGACGATCTGACGACGGAGATTCCCGTCCGGCCCTGGGGCGTTCAGGCTTATGCCTCGGCCTCGGGGACCAGCAGCGACGGCACGGCCGTCTTCGTGGGGCTGCCCAGGGGGCGAACCTACGAGAGCCCGGAGATGATGATCGTCATCTCGCCGACGCTCAAGCGGATGATCGTCGAGCTGGCGCTGGGCCGGGATTTCTCGATCCTGTCCTCGAATGCGAATTGCCGGATCATGCCGCCCCCGGCCGGTACGACAACCGATCGCGCGGCCGACCTGCTGGCAGCCGCCTCGGCCTTGTCGTATCTGCGCACGACCCGCTCGTCCGGAGCGCCCGACGCCCAGCGCGTCTCGGAACGCATCCAGGGACTGGTCGCGGAGCTGATCGCCGCCCAGAACGAGAATGGCGGCTGGCCGTGGGTGAGCTCCGGACTGAAGAGCACGGGCAACCCCAACCAGCCGACTGCTCTGGCCAGCGACCGGCTCGCGTCCGCATCGGTCCTCTGGGCATTGGCCCTGGCCGAGCAGGCCGGGTTATTGCCGGATCCCAAGGTGCTGGACAAGGGCAGCGCCTGGCTGACGCAGTCGATGGCCAGCGGAACCAACTCGCGCGACCTGGACGCGCGAGCCGCGCTCTTGCATGCCCTGAGCACGCGGAGGGCGGCCACTTTCGAGATGGCCAATAGCCTCAATCGCGAGCGCCAGAGCCTGTCGAACACGGCCCTGGCGTACCTGGCCCTGACGTTTGCGAATCTCAACCGGCCCGAGCTGGCCGGCGAGATCCTGGGAATCTTGACTCCCCGTGCGAAGGCCGAGCCGGTCGCGCCGGGGCGGCCCGCCCGCTTGTACTGGGAGGGGTCGAACCAGTCGGCGGGAGCGCGCGGAACCGTCGAGACGACCGCGCTGGTCAGCCTGGCGTTCGCCCGGGTCCGCCCCCAGGCGGGCGAGCTCGATCGGGCGATCGACTGGCTGCACGCCCACCGCTTCGGCCACGGCTGGAATCCGCACAGGGCGAAAGGACCGGCGCTCGCCGCGCTGGCACTTTACCACGGCCGGGCCAAGGGTGCCGAGGATCGCTACCGGCTCACTGTCACGGTCAACGACAACAAGGTGGCCGGGCTGGCGGTGCAAGGATCGTCGGAGAGCCGGGCCATCGCCGTGCCCGTGAAGGCGCTCAAGGCTGGTGATTCCAATCGCGTCGGCCTGGCCATGGAAGGGCGGGGCACCTTCAGCTACGCCGTGACCATGACAGGATTCACGCGCGATTTCCGCCCCGACCAGGACCGGGCCAACCGGCCGGCCTGGGTCGATCGCCGCGTTTACTGGCCAGCCCCCGCCGAGCTCGACGGCAAGGCCTTGCCCGCCGGCTTCGGCGTGGCCGTCAACCCGAGCGCTTTCGAGAACGTCGCCACCCATGTCGCCCTGGGCGGCAAGGCCCGCGTGGGGCTCACCGTCTGGCGGAACATACCCGCCACGACGCCCGAATGGGAGCGCGATTTCCTGGTTGTCGAGGAGCATCTGCCCGCCGGCACAACACTGATCGAGGGATCGGTCCAGACCTCGGCCAGCTCGTTCACCCTGGCCGACGGGGTGCTCAGGTTCTACTTCCACCCGGACCAGAACCCCGGCGGCATCCAGTACGATGTTTACGGCTACCTTCCCGGCCAGTACCGTACGCTGCCTGCCACGGTCAAGAGCGCTTATGAGCCGGGGCAGTTCCACCTGGGCCAGCCCGGTGAGCTCAAGGTTCTGGCCCCGGGAGAAAAGAACACCGATCCGTATCGCCAGTCGCCCGACGAGCTGTATGCTCGCGGCAAGGCGCATTTGGACGCCGGCCGCTACGCCGAGTCGGCCGCGGCGCTCGAGCCGCTGTTTGCCGGCTACACGCTGCGCGACGACGTGGCCAAGGACGCCGCGCGGATGCTGCTGCTCATCAACATCAAAGACTATGAGCCCCGCAAGGTGGTCCAGTATTTCGAGGTGGTCAAGGAAAAGGCCCCCGAGCTGATCCTCAGCTTCGACCAGTTGCTGGTCATCGGCCGGGCCTATCGCGACATCAACGAGTACGAGCGGGCGATCATCGTCTGGCGCGGGCTGATCGAGGCCAGCTACCTCGAGGACGCGCGGGTCGGCGAGCTGCTTCGCCAGCGCGGCAAGACCCTCGAGGCGATGACCTACCTGATCGACCTCTGGCGGACTTACCCCAACACGCCCTCGATCGAGAGCGACTTTTTCGGCCTCTCCCAGGTTCTGGCACAGGCGGCGTCCAATGCATTCACCGACCCCAACCTCCGCCGTGAGCTGGCCGCCGCGGGAGTGACCCGGTCGGACCTGCTGCTCCAGACCATCCGGATGATCCAGATCTTCCTCTCCCAGTCGCCCACCAACCCGATGGCCGATGAGGCGAGCCTGGCCCTGGTGGGCGCCTTCCTGGAGCTGGAGAATTACGAGTCGGTCGTGAAGCTCGCGGGGCGGTTCGCCAGGCTCTATCCCAAGAGCACCTTCCTGGATAGCTTCCAGTACAGCGAGGCCCTGGCCAACTTCCACCTGGGCCAGTATGACCGGGCTGTCGAGGTGGCCGAGAAGATCGCCAGGTCGGTCTACAAGGACGCTGGCGGGGCTGACCAGCCCAGCCCCAACAAGTGGCAGGCGCTGTACATTCTGGGGCAGATCTTCGACGCCCGCCGCGTGCCGGGCAAGGCCCTGGAATACTATCGCCGGGTCGCCGACCGGTTCACCGACGCATCCAGCGCGATTCAATTCTACACCCGCAAGGAGCTGAAGGTCCCCGAGGTGTCGGTCGTTCGTCCCTTGATCAAGCCGGCGGCGGCCCGGGCCGCCGATCCCGCTCGACTCAATGCTCCTGGTGACCGGGCCGGACTGCGGGCGGTCGGCGTCCAGCCGCCGGTCGCGAACCCCGCCGGTGGTCAGGATCTGCCGGCCAAGCCGGGCATCAAGCTCGAGTATCGCAACATCGCCAAGGCGGATGTCACGGTCTACCCCGTCGACCTGATGCAGCTCTACCTCACCCGCCGCAACCTGAATGGGATTGCCGGCATCGACCTGGCCGGCATCACCCCGCTGGTCGAGAAGAGCATCGCCCTGGGGGACGGCTCGGATTACGACGACCGTTCCCGGATGATCGAGCTGCCGCTTGCCAAGGAGGGTGCGTACCTGGTCATGATCCGGGGCGATAACCTTTATGCCTCGGGCATCGTCCTCGTCTCTCCGCTCGAGCTCGAAGTGCTCGAGGAGCCTGCCGGCGGACGCGTGCGCGTCACCGTGCGGGACGCTTGCACCAAGGATCTGCTGCCCAAGGTTCAGGTCAAGGTGATCGGCAGCGGCAACCCTCAGTTCTTCTCCGGCGATACGGATTTGCGGGGTGTGTTCGTCGCCGAGGGCGTGCGGGGGCAGGTCACAGCGGTCGTTCGCAAGGAGGCCGCCGAATATGCCTTCTACCGCGGGACCAGCTATGTGGGTCAGCCGCCAGTGCCGCCGGCCCCGGCCACCCCGGCGCAACAGGGAGAACTTCAAACGCCCAATATGCCAGCCCCGAACCAGGCGCTCGATGCCAACCTGAAGATGCAGAATACGAGCAATAACCTGAAGCAGATCCAGCGGCTCCAGGAGCGCTACAAGAGTCCCGAAAGCGACAAAGCCAAGGGCGCACCGGCCGGCCAGTTCCGCTGAGGCTCAGACCTGCCTTCCTGATGCCATGTTCGATCGTCGGGGAGCCGCCGCGTGCAGATCCACGCGGAACGGCTCCCTTTTCTTACTCAGGGTACCGCCCAGATTGCTGTAAAATATCCTTTTTTAGGTTTTGTAGGCCCTCATTGCCTCGATCCGATCGTGTCGGCGGGTGGATGGACACGTCCGGCTGCCCCTGTACTCACTGCCGGCCTCTCGCAGAGGAACTGATGGAGCTGATCCAGTACCAACTTGACGTCATTGGACTTGATGGCCTTGTCGAGTCGACTGCAATTGGCCTGAGTGATGAACCAGCTCAGTGGTACATCCACGTTGCATTCGAAGACGAACGTCCGGAGGAAGTTTGAGCCGTGCTCATCCTTCGAAAGGGCGTCCTTGACGGTTTCAATCATGCTGTCATTGTGGGCGATCATCGCCGCCTTATTCGCCGTCATGTAGCCTTCCAGCGGGGTGGAGAGGAATTGGAGGCTGGTGGCGATCTTGGACGCGAATTGTTGGAGGCTGGTGGCGATCTTCGACGCGAGGTCCGGCTTGTGGGGTGCCCGGGGCAGGCCGGCGGCGCAAGCCGAGGTCTCGCCCTCGGGGCCCGACTCGTATTCGGGCAGGCCGAAGGGATAGGCGCGGATCTGCACCAGCGCCACGCCGGACGTATTTCGGAGGATGAAGTTCTGATTCTTCTTTAACCACTGGGCAGCGATGCGGACGCCGTAGTTGTCAACGTAGCCCGCGTCCGCCACGCGACGCGGGGGATCGGTCGGGAGGGAGGAGGCCGGAGTGACGTACGGGAAGGCGGCATTCATGCGCAGGGCCGTGCTGAGCTTCAGCGTATCTTGAGACTCGGGGAATGTTGCGAAGAAGTGCATATTGATATCGCGCAGGGTCTCGAGATCGAGGTTGCTGATGACCATCTGCGCCCCGTCTTCGACCACCAGCGGTGATATGATCAGCGAGGGGCGCAGGCCCATGAGCTCGTTCTTCCTCAGTTCTCGGAACGTCGTGGCGAGCGCGCCGCCGGTGTTCTCATCCCACACGCGCTCCAAGACGCGGCCACGATCCTGACTCTGACGTTTGGGGCAGAAGATGGAGGGTAGGTCGCGAAGCACCATTTGACAGACGACCGGCGTGAGGCTGTCTGCGTCGATCTGATCGCAGATCCGCTTCAGTTCCTGGGGGCTCCGCTGATGCGGCGGCAAGGGCAGCGTGGCGACGTAGTGCCCCGCGCCGACCATCCCGCCGGAGGCGCCGGTGACGATCCGGACGTGGTAGGGGAAGTCGGGGATCCGCCCCTCGATCTTGGCAAGGCACCTCAAGGTCCACGCAGCCGCGACGATTCCTCCGCCGCTGACGGCGACGACGACGAGCTTGGGCTT
Organism: Isosphaeraceae bacterium; assembly: GCA_049579985.1. Classification (GTDB taxonomy): domain Bacteria; phylum Planctomycetota; class Planctomycetia; order Isosphaerales; family Isosphaeraceae; genus Aquisphaera. The sequence continues at coordinate 15,787 of JBAUOX010001004.1, forward strand.
GGTCTCCGGCCGCCGGGCCGTTGGAGGGCCGAGCCGGGAAATGCACATGCACCAGTGCATCAGCGCATCATCATCGTTGAGGAGCGCCGATTCTGCCTTGAGCTTTACCCCGGGGTAGCCGAGTCCCGGATTCGCTGAGAGCGCCTCGGTCCAGTCCTTGATGTCATCCTCCCGCCTACCACCCTGGGCAGGGCGGTCCCCACGAGCGTCGAAATCGGCACGGCCCACCCCGCCGTCCTGCTTTCCGAACCCGAGTTTCACCAGCTCCGCCTGGTCGCTGGCCGCTTGCCTGAGTTCCTCGGCGGCGTGTCCCATTTGGGCATCCCGTTCAGGTCCCGGCGGCATCAGCTCGGCGGCCTTCTTCATCGCCCCGGCACGATGGGCGCGGGCCCTGACATCGAGATGGTCGCCTTCGACGGCCTTACTGTAAGAGTCGATGGCACTTCGGTAGTCGTCGAGGTGCTCGTAGGATTCGCCCAGCAGGACCCACGTGCATTTGGACTGATCGCCGCACTCCATGATGGCCTGATTGGCATCCTTGTTCATCGCGCGGAAGAACCGCCGGGCCGGGTCCAACTGCTTCCGCTCAAAGCAGATCCGCCCCAGGATCTCGTTGAGGCAAGCCCTGATGCGATAGGCGCGCAGGTAGCGAGGATTGCAATCCAGGGCCTCATTCATCAAATCCCAGGCCTTTTCCAATTCGGACGCGACCGCGTCGTCGAGCTGCCCAGACCACCGCTCGTCGAGCTGCCCAGACCACCGCTCGTATTTTTTGAGTCCGTCATTGTACGGCTTCTCACCGGGGCTTTTTACCCTCCACACCTTATGATCGAGCGTGATCGGGACGATTCCGATTCGGTCGCGGTAGTAATCCTTTCCCATGGGGTACGAAAGCTTGTACGGGTCGCTGTTGGTAAACGCCGCGACGAGCAGGACCACCAGCAGCAGCCCGAGCCGCAGCAGGGGTCGGCCGTGGGTGAGGAAGATAACCAGGGCGATCTCGGCCATGAGCAGCGCGATGGCCATGACCGCGGTGATCGCGCGTTCCGCGCCGGCCAGGGAGATCAGGTTCAGGACGACGATTGGTGCCAGCACCGCCGTCAGGCCGTGCCAACACCTCCAGCGGGCGACACGAATGAACCGCAGCGGCAGATCGATCGCCAGGAACATGAGAGCAGCGCCGAGCGGCAGTAGCCGTGTCCCGTCGATCTTGCCATCCCTCAGCGCGACGGCGAGTGGTAGCGCGAGGATCAGGAGCAGGGGCAGATTCATCGCCTCCAGGTAGACCCTGAGCTGCCTTGCGGCGTCCTCCGAAGCGACGCATCCCGGCCGAGGCCGATGCCTGAGTCTCCTGAGGAGCGCGATGGGGCCGTTCAGGGCCCGCTCGGCCCGTGCCGCGAGATCGGATTGGTCGTCCGCGCTGAGGAAGCTCAGGAAGAACAGGAGGGTCGCCAGCGACGCGATGCTGATTCCCGCTGCGAATTGGACATACCCACTTACGTGCCAGAACAGGTCACTCAGGCCGAGGTCGCCTCCCACCCACCCGAACAGCATCCCCAGCAAGATGGCCAGCATGACGCCGAAGACCGGATTTCTCCCGAACCAGCGGACATGCAGCGGCAGGGCCATCATCAGCACGATCACGAGGCTGATGACGATGCCCGATCCGAATACCCACGCGACGATCCCGGTGAGGTTGGCCATCCCTAATCCCCATGAAATTATGGCAGGACTTCCCGGATGAGTGCCGACCGATTCGGCTGACGGACACCTGGGAGTTGCCGAGACACATATTTAGGGTACTGCCCAGATTGCTGTAAAAATAGGCTCATGGGCCAAAAATGGTAACACTGGGGCGGCTCACCGATCCAACTCCTTGTGAATAAGGGGGTTTGGGTTACAACCTGATGATGGAAGCTTACCGATTTCGGCCCATGAGCTTAAAAATATCCTTTAACGGCTTCCCGGGCGGCTTCGCTCACTCAGAAGTGCGATTTCCCGTTTTCCCAGCCTTCCCGGGCCTTACAGCGACCCAGGTGTCGAAGAAAAGGTGTTTTGCGATTATTTCGTATGCATACGGACGAAGAAAGTC
>JBAUOX010001005.1:0-3852 GCA_049579985.1 Isosphaeraceae bacterium
CCGCCGATCGGCTGCGGGATCCAGGCGACCAGCCTCAGCTCGCCGGAGTTCTCAGGCCGATCCTCCCAGTTGCGGCGCAGCTCCGCCAGCAGGGGGGCTGGATCGGGTCCGTCGTGCCCCTCAACCCGGTCGGGGACAGGACCCGGCTGCTTCTTGCCCAGCTCGACCGAGGCCCCCGCCGCGATGGTCCCCAGATAGGTTTCCCGGCGCTGCCCGCCCCCTGGGAAATCCACCAGGACCGCATCGCGAAGCTCGAGCTCACCACGGTTGACAACCGTCCGTCGAGCCTGGTCTTCCTCGAGGACGATCGGACCGGAGAGCCCCAGCATCTGCTCGCCGCGAAACATGGCCAGGCTCCGCGGCTGCACCGAGAAGCTCTGAAGCGCGGGAACCGGGTACGATTGCCAGACCGCCGTGGTCACATCCTCGCCGCCGATCGATCGCTCGTTGTTAAACGGCAGCGCCACCGCGGTCGGCTCGTTGGGATAGGCAATGGCGTACTTGGCGCGGCCGGTTGTGTACAGCGCGGCGAACCTGCTGAGATGGGCCCGGGGATAGGCCCCTTGCACTTCGAGCAGATCGATCTCGTCGCAGGCGGAGTCGTAGCCCATGTCATAGGCGGCCACGCGCTCGACACCGACCGCGAAACCCAGGGCCAGAATGGGCACGACAATCCAGGCCCATTCCTGGCGGTTGAGCAGCAGCCGGCAGATCAGCCAGTTCAGCGGCACCAGCGCGAGGATGTAGGCCATGATGACCTTGAGCACGAATTGCGAGCTGGGAACGGTGATTCCCGACGCCTTCTCAAGCGTGTCGCGGCAGAGTCGCGGCAGCGCTGTCGTATCGCGCCATTCGGCCACCCCGATGCGGCCAAGCGCGGTCTCCTCGGCCGCGGTCGGCGACCCATGGTTCGCGGGCTGGGCGGAGGCGGACGGCGCGCCATACCGGCTGTTCGGCATCGGAATCCGCCGGGCGGCCAGGTCGGCCCTGACCCTCATCGCATCGGCCTCGGCGCCGGCATCCCGGCTGGTGATGCGATACCAGCTCAGATCGGGACCTTCCAGTTGCGCGGCCGGCGGCCCCATGCCAAGGGCGCTGAACGCCGCAGCCGAGGCGGCCTCTTCGGGACGGCGCAGCACCACGCGCCGGATCAACGTATCAAGGCCCGGCCATGACACGAGCGACGGGTCGGTCGGGTTGATCGTGAGCATGGTGATGCGTCCGCGCCCCACCCGCGCCTCGACCGCCAGCAGGTGGGGGCTTCCTGCACCGAGCGGAACCGTCGAGGCCCCAGGATGGGGCCGCAGACCGGTCACAAAAATGGGGCGCCCCTTGGGCGGCTGGATGGGCACCCACCGTTTGTAAGGTCCTCCCAGGGACGGGACGGGTTCTGGATTGACTCGCGGGTCCGTCGGATCCTGCTCGAGCGGAAGGGCTTGCAGAACGGAAGGAGGATAAGCCTCGGCCAAGGGCTCGAGCTCCGCTTCCCCCAGCAACGCGTTTTCACCCGTTGGCTCCGCCGGCAAGTAGTTGCCCAGGAAGCTCTCGCGGAAAATCGAGTACGTTGGCCGGGCGCCGCCGATCAGGACAAGCTGCCCACCCCAGTGCAGCCAGTCGAGCATCGCTTGCTGATGCGAGACAGACAATGAATCGGGAGGCAAGCCGTCCCAGATGACGTGGCTGATCGGCGCCCATGTGAGCGGATGCGGCGAGAGGAACGGCTTGTCAGCTTCTTCCGGCAGGACCATGCGGTAGTAGCGCTGGAGCTCGAGCGCCATTGGGTCTTCGCGGTCCGACCCGGCGGGAACGCACGAAGGCAGTCGGTTCCATGTCGCGTACTGGTTGGCTGATTCCTTGCTCAACACAACCACCAACATCTGGTGCGGCGGCAGCAGCCGCACGGGCACCTGCCAGAGCTCGTTGGAGCGGATCGCGCCGGGTTGCAGCAGCTCGAGGTTCAACTCCTTCTCCTTGGGGAACCGGGGAAGCATGGTCTGCATCCCCAGCCGCAATCGCTGCTCCTTGACCAACCGGGCCTCTCGGGCATAAATCACTTCCTGCGGCATTCCCGGCAGCGCCACCGGAAAGAACTGAAGGCTCCCCTCGTAATCCTGGTAGCTGGCCCGCACGTCCAGGAACACCGTACTCCACTGGTAAGGTTTCATGAACGGCAGCACGTCGAACGGGGCCACCTGCGATCGAAGGAATTCGACCGGCGCCCGCGATTTGTCCTTCTCCAGCTTCTTCTTGAGCGCATCCGGATCGCTGAGGATCTGCAGCCGCTCTTCGTCCGACGACGAAAGCTGGGCCACGGCCGACCCGGGAATCGCCGCGCTCAGCATGCCGGCCAGCAAGATCATGAGCGGCCACCGCCGAGGAAGTGTCTTCACGAGAAGTGCACCTTTAACCGTGAGCACGTCAAGAAAGAGCGGAACGACGGGATAGATCGAATTCCTTCATCGATCAAAGAGTCTAACACTCATCGAACCGGGCCGAAAGATCCGCGAACTGCCCGTCACCCGGCTCGCCCCGTAGGCACTCGCCAGATGGTGCGCGTGTCTGGGTAAGGAGCGTGGCCTGGGTGAGCCCGTCTGGGCCGGCTACGCAGGATCGGACCGCTCGGAGGCTCCGAGCGGTCGTTGACCCTGAGGACTGCGCGCACCCTCTGGCGAGCGCCAGGAAAGATTTATCGTTGACAGCCCTTTTAAAAAGATTATCGTTGACACCGTCGACAGCCTATTTAAATGAACGATCCGACACACAGCTAAGAATTCGGGCCTTCTGCCCAGGAATCATCGCGTTTCCAGCCGTATTTCGGGTCGTTGATACTCCTCGTTTCGTAAGGTCAGAACACGGCGTCGTAGGTATTACCCCTTGTCATCGTAGAAGGAAAGAGCTTCGGCTCATGGGCCGAAATCGGTAAGGCTCCATTAACTCGTAAGCCAAACCGGCCTGTTCATAAGGAGTTAGAGCGGCGAGCGGCCCCGTCGATTACCATTCTTGGCCCACGAGCCAGAGCTTCTTCGCTGGATGGTTTGCTCAGAAGCAGGTGAGCTGCCTGAGCATCGCGGATCTCGAAACGGTCAATGTCAAAGGGGGCGCTTTCGTGCGCCGCTCAATCGTGCACTTTTTCGCCGTTACTGACAGCATGCCCCTCTGTTATGGCTTTCAACCTCGACAGATCACCATGGCAGGGCCGGTCCGCTTCAGAGTATTGTTCCGCCCGGATACGCCGCGTGGGTGCAGTCCCATGACTAGATCTCGCGACAGCAGGAGCCTCCGTTGATGAAACCGCAGGCGGAGGACGGGGAATGAGAATCGCTCGAAATGGGCTCGAAAATGTGAGCGGCTGCCTGACGTTCTGGGTGGCCGTGGCGATCGCACTCGCGGCGGCCTTCTCGGCGCGGGCCGGTACGATTACTCTGTTGCCCTCGAATGGCGTCTCACCACTCTTCGCCGCCGAGGTTGACGAACTCTCCAAGAGCATCGTGGAAGTCAACGAGGCGATCAAGAGCTTCCAAAAGCGAGATCTCGACACCTGCCTCCAGCAGCTCGCCAAGGCCGTCAAGGCGCACCCTGAGTTGCCGCCGGCCCACGCCTTGCTCGCCAAGCTGGCATTCATGAGCAATCAAATCGCGCCGGTTCGTCCCGCCCTGGAGACGGCTGTTGCTCAGGCCCCGGATCATCCCGAGATCTACATCCTTTTTGGCAACCTGGCCCTGCTTGAGAACCGGGCGACTGACGCCGCATTGCACTTCGAGAAGGCCAAGGCGCTGGCGTCGGCGGAGCGCTGGACGGCCGACCAGCGGCGTCGGTTCGAGCGATTCTGTCATCAGGGCAATGCGCTGCTGG
>JBAUOX010001006.1:0-5706 GCA_049579985.1 Isosphaeraceae bacterium
AGCGAGCATGTTCGTGAACTCACTCTGCGCTCGCTCAAGAAACGGATCAATCAATTCAGGGAAGAGATCACACGGTTCGAGGCTCGCGCCGGTTCGGGTGCGCTGAAGGATTAGGCCGTCGTGGGACCTTTCTTCGCGCAGCGTCACCCGCCAATGTTCGTTGATGCGCAAGACTCGGATCGACACCTGGGGGCTTTGCGGTGACAAACTAGGTTTCTTGTTTTCTGCCCGACACGCCGAAGACCGACGCCATGGAGCGGCGAGCGAAAACCGAAAACAAAGTTTGACACCGCGAAGCGCCATCCCCAGCGTGGGCGTGAACGGCCGCGGCCGGTTCACAATGGGCGACCTGCGACGCTATAAGCTCCAGGTTGAAATCCAAAATGTTCGTTGGGATGACAACCAGGCGTCGACAGCCTTGGCGGGATCAGCTCAAGGAACGCGGCGGTATCCCGTCAGCGCGCAATGATTCTTTCCAAGGTCAAGAAAGGACTGAGCGATGGCCAGACCAAGAAAGAACATCGATCCTGAACAGGTTCGCAAGCTTGCTGGCTTGGGGCTGACGCAGAAAGACATGGCCAGCTTCGTGGGCTGTAGTCAGTCGCTCATCAGCCCGCGTTTTTAATCGTTTTGCGACCTTAAGGCGTCACGCAATTAAAAACGGGGTTGAACAAGGTCATGGGACGCAATCTAATCGTTTGGGTATGAAAGACTTGTGGCCATCGGCAACCCGATCCGGGCTGACGGCCATTTCGCTCTTCTGAGCGACCAGGGGGACCGCGACGCACTGGAACACCGCAATCCTGGAGGACGGGCACCCGAGAAGTGCGACATGGCCTCCGCGTTTCTGACCGAGAAATTGCCCCAGCGCGACTGCAAAGCCTGGGGAGCGGATGGGGCCATCCACCTTCTAGCGGACGGCGCCATCCACCGTCTGGCGAAGCGGACGGTGCCATCCGCCCTCTGGCACCTAGAAAATGTGGATGGCCCCTAATGTCCTACGGCGCGATGGGATGGCGGCTCTGCTGCGCCACCCTATCGGCCTCCGTTCCCGGGCGCCGCTCTACTCGGTCCGATCTGTGGCGACCCGGAAGCCCAGGCCGCTGAACCGGCTCCCTGGAGAGTCCCTGCCCCGGTACGCCGGGCGGCAGTGCGTCGGGCCGTCGCTCCAATTCCCGCCCCGGACGACGCGGGACGACGCCCCCGAAGGGCCCGGAGGGTCGGCCCGAGGCGACATCGCATAATACCTAGCGTCGTAGCCGTCCTGACACCATTCGAAGACGTTCCCGAGCATGTCGTAGAGACCCATTCGTTCGGATCCAACCGGCCAACCGGCTTGGTCCCGTTCCCGGCATCCCGGCATTGCGCGCGAACCACGCAATCTTGTACAGATCCTCCTGGTTCTCGCCAAAGGGGAACCGTGTGGTGCTCCCGGCGCGGCAGGAGTATTCCCACTCGGCCTCGGTTGGCAGGCGGTAGCCGTTACCTACGACGACGGCGACATCTTCCCCGTTGATCCGGTAGCAAGGCGTTCGCCTTTCTTTCTCGCTGAGCTTGTTGCAGAACGTGACCGCGTCGAGCCAGGAGACACGCTCCACAGGCAGGTCGACCGACCCCATGAAGGGGTTGGAAAGCCAGCCCATCACTTCCTGGTACTGGCGCTGCGTTACCTCGCGATCGCCGAGGGAGAACGCTCTGGTGATTTCCACCAGGTGGGGCGGCTTCTCGTCGTCGTCTTCAGTCGAGCCCATGATGAACTTGCCCGGCTCGATGCGGACGAACTTCATCCCGAGACTATTGGACCAACTCCCGGGTCTCGCTCCAAAGGAAGCGGTATACTTCCCTTTCGACGGGACCGACAAGTGGAGCTTGGACTCTAGCGCCTGGAGGCGGTCGGCCTCGCGTTTCAGCAAAAAGAGAAACAGAAGGACGAGCACTCCGGCAACGCAGAAAACTCGTTTCCAGTTCTGCCAACTCATGATTCGGTCTCCCAGCCTGTGCGAGGGCGTGACCCAGCCGCAGGCGACGGCCCCATCGCCGCCCGTCACCTGGGAACACCCTTGGTTCCCATTGTACTGGACACTCGCGAGAATGTTGGGCGAATCTTCGTCGCCGCCCGTCCTCTTATTGCGGGCTATCCGCCCACTTCGCGACGCCGTCTGCCCACTCACGAAGTCCGGACTCGAACGGCGGACCTCGCGGGCTCGTATAGGGGCCGGCCGCGTGTACCTGCCACCCCCGTTCGCCCTGGCAAACACGACCGAGGGGTCGAGGGTCACGTCCGGGTCGGGCGCCTTTCAGTAGATCGGGATCAACGGGGCGGCCGGCGGACGGACCAGACGTAGAGCGGAAACCGGGACGCGATTAGTATTGACGGCAATTTGCTCTCCAGGCTCCTGGGCAAACTAATCGCGTCCCGGTTCCCGGTTCCTACAACTCTGGTGCTGCACGAATCCGCTTCGCTTTGCCCTGCGTCGGCCGCGTGTCGCGGATGGCTTCGGTGGTCAGGACCAGGCGCCGCCCGACTGCGGCGGCGTAGCGCCATAGCGTGTCGAGCGTCGGGTTCTTGTTGTGCCCATTCTCCAGGCGTGAAAGGGCCGGCTGGTCGATGCCACAACGCCGGGACACCTCGGCCAGTGTAAGTCCCGCCGCCTCGCGGGCCCCCTTCAGCTCCTCAACGAACGGGCGCAGCTCGCGATACTCGCCGTGGAGGTCGAAGTTCGCCGCCTCGCCGCTGGCAATCAACTCTTCAGGGGAGGGGTGCCAGTCTCGGAACATGTCTCGGATGGCCTGGTGGCGGGCCCGGTCTTCGGCAGTCCACTGGACCTTGCGCCGAACCTTGTCTCCTTTGTTCTTGTTGTCGCTCATCGTTTCTTCGAGAGTCCTCGCTGATCACCACCTGATCGAAAGGGACGAGCCACACTAGGTCGTGTGGACAATAACTAGGAAGGCTCGGTTACCTGGGCTGGATCGCATGAATGACCCTTGGATAAAGTGGCGAAACTGGCGAAACTGGCGAAGGACAAAACTCAAGTCAGAGTTTTGTGTGGTGTCATGATAGTATGATCACCAATACAAATGGCTCTAGAATGCCGCCCAGTTGATTGCCTAGCCTACGCAGATTCACCCAACTATTGTCCACACGACCTAACCCGAAGCGTGAGCGAGGGATGCCGCAAGTCGCTTGCGGCGCGACGCCTGCGCCCTCGCTGACGCTTCGGGTTGGTATGTGGGACGACTCCAGCTGCGGAGATGCATCTGCGCAAGCCGAATTTCCTGGTGGTGTTCAGCGAGAAGTGTCGTTTCTTCCTCCGCTTTCCGGGACCGGGCGGCGGGAGTTCGTAGGCCGTGATGGGGTAAACAGTCAACGGGTCGTCCGACACGCGCTCGAAAACGACGCTCTCGACATTTCCCGGTCGTTGGGTGCAAGCCCGACCAGACGACTTACGGCTTGCGCGCAAGGACGATCCAGCCTCCGGCGCGAAAGCTGGGGAACAGCCAGGGACGATCGATAGGCTGGTAGGACACGTCCTGGAGCGGAACGACCTCGTCGATCCTGAATCCTGCCCCGCGCAGCTCGCGCTTCAGCTCGCCCCAGCGGTAGAGATGGACTTCCATGCCGTGGATGCCCCGGTAGGTCATCCGGCGGTCGCCCACATCAGCTTGAAGTCGCAAGGCCCGGCCGAGCTGGCCCAGCAGCCAGAGACGGCCTTGCGAGTTGCGAAAATTGAGCCAGAGGTTATGCACGTGCAGGGCTAGCCGTCCGCCGGGGCGGAGGATGCGGGCCGCCTCGCCAAGGGACTTCTCGCGGGCGGCCCGGCTGCGGATCATGCCCAGTGTGCTGAACATCGACAGCCCGTAGTCAAACGACCCATCGGCAAGACAGCCCAGGCGGCAGAGGTTCGCCTGCAAGGGTAGCAGCGACGGACCCTCCTCGAGCTCGATCGCCTTCCGCTGCACGGTCTCGAGCATCGGCCGCGAGAGGTCGATGGCGACGACGGAGAATCCCCTGCCGGCGAAGCGCAGGGCGTGGCGTCCTGCGCCGCAGCCCAGGTCGACCAGGCGGCCGGGTGTCGTGAAATGAGCGTCAAGGATACGCGCGTCCTCCTCGAACAAAGGGTGTCCGGCAAAGTACGCATCCTCCTCGACGGCCAGGCGCGCAGTATGCATGTACTCCCAGAGAGGCACGTTCACTCCTTCGGGAAGCCGCCAGGGCGGGGGAACGCGGTGGACGTTCATCGCGATCGGCCCGGTTGCTCTGGGAGGGATCGGATCATGAGCCATGAGACGTTGCCAGGATCAAACTCGAGCGCGGCGCGAGCTCGATCCGGAACTTGCCACCCTCCACCCGACCGCCCTGGCGCGTCCAGACGTCTTCCAGGACCGTGCCCTCGGCGACCAGGCCGTTGACGTTCAGCTCGATGCGGCTGCTGGAGCGGGCGGTGTTGAAGACGACGATCAAGGTCTCATCGCCGAGCTGCCGGGCATGGGCGAAGAGTTCAGCCGCCGCGGCCACGATCTTGTAGGTGCCACGCCGCAGCGCGGGGCGAGCCCGTCGCAGCGCGATCAGGCGCTGGTATTCATGGAGCAGCTCGGTGTTCCAGGTCTCGGTCCGGTGCCATGGAAAGGCGCCGCGGTTGGCCGGGTCATGTCCTCCTTGCATGCCGATCTCGTCGCCGTAATAGATGGACGGGGCGCCCGGATAGGTCATCTGGAAGACAGTCGCCAGCCGCAGGGCCGAGCGATCAGCCCGGGCCAGTGTCAAGAACCGGGGCATATCATGGCTGCCCAGCAGGTTGAGCATCACGGCCGTGGTCGAGGGAGCATACAGCCCGATCAGCCGCTCGATGGCCTTGCCGAAGGCCTGTCCACCTGGCGGCCCGGGCGGGAACAGGCTGGTCTGACGCAGCTCGTTTTCATCGAGCCCGGTGCCGATGAAGTACGCGATGCAGGCCCGGGTGAGAGGATAGTTCATCACGGCGTCCCACATATCGCCCTTGAGCCAGCGAACCGCGTCGGTCCAGACCTCGCCCACGATATAGGCGTCTGGGTTGCCGGCCTTGACCCGCCGCCGAAACTCGCGCCAGAACGAATCGTCGTCGATCTCGTTGGGCACGTCGAGCCGCCAGCCGTCGATGCCGAAGTCGATCCACTCGCGACCGACATTCCAGAGGAACTCGCGCACCTCGGGGCTGCCGGTGTTGAACTTGGGCAATGCCGGCAGGCCCCACCACGCCCTGTAGTTGGGCTTCTTGTCCATGTCATAGGCGTTGAGAGGAAACCCGCTGATGTGGAACCAGTCGAGGTAGGCCGAGTTGGGCCCGTTTTCCATGATGTCGTGGAACTGAAAAAACCCTCGGCTGGCGTGGTTGAACACGCCGTCGAGCACCACCCGGATCCCCCGGGCATGGGCTTCGTCGACGAGCCGGCGGAGGGCCGCGTTGCCGCCGAGCATCGGGTCGACCTTCTCGTAATCGTGCGTGTGATAGCGATGGTTGGAGGCCGATTGGAACACCGGGGTGAAGTAGATGGCGTTGATTCCCAAATCCTGGAGATGGTCGAGGTGCTCGACCACCCCAATCAGGTCGCCCCCCTGATAGCCGTGATACGTGGGCGGCGCGCCCCACTCGTCCAGGTGCCTCGGTTTGGAAACCGTCACGCTGCGCGCAAACCGATCGGGGAATATCTGGTAAAAGACGGCATCAC
>JBAUOX010001007.1:0-1626 GCA_049579985.1 Isosphaeraceae bacterium
CTACTTCCGCAGCCAGGCGTCGGCCTCGGCGAACACCTGGCGGATCTTGGTGTGGTAGAGGAGCTCGTTGATCTCTTCGAAAGTTCCCCACTGGAACCACTGGCCATGGGGGTCTTCGACGTGCTCCTCCGAGCGGGTGGGATGGGCGGAATTACCGACCTCGGCGAGGTAGTAGACGACGGTCTTGACGACCTTCCGCCCCCGGCGGATGTAAGTGTAGGACAGGCTGCGCTCAAAGCCGTCCTGGAACGACCAGTTTACGATGCCCGTCTCTTCCTGAAACTCGCGGGCGGCCGTTTGACGGCTCGACTCGCCCTGTTCGACACCACCTTTGGGGAATTCCCACTTGGCGCGCGGATTACGAACGCTGGCCGAGTGGAGGACCAGGTACAAAAGTCCTCGCTCTCCCTCCCTGCGGAATGGGATGACGCCGGCGGATCGCTCGTGAAAGTTGGTCATGTGGGGCGATGATCTGACCGCCGGGGCCGGTCACGCGGGTTGCGGTCGTGATCGTCGCTGCCTGGATCCGGTTCGTCCTTGGATTCGTCGTCGCTATCCTCGTCAAGCACCGCGATGCAGCCTAGCATGGCCCCGGGAAGGATTGGGTCGTCCTCGCGCAGGCGGATCTCGACCAGGCGCCCGGTCGCCGGCGCGGGGACATCAAAGGTCGCGGGCCCGACCAGTACTTCGACCAGCCGCTCCCCCTCCCAGACACTCTCTCCTCGCGCGGCAAACCAGTAGCTCACGACGATCGGCGTGTCCGGACTGGTCCCCAGGTCGGGCAGGATCACTGCCGCCTTGCGCATGGTGAACCCCGTCACGTCTGTGTTCTGATCGTCGATTTTGAAGCGGTGAACCCTCCCAAACGGAACGACTTACCGCTCCCTTCAGCTTCCAGAGTAACTTGGCCCATCCTCTTTGGCCAGACGGATGTGAAGGGTTCAGAGCCGCCGTCCGGCCGGCTTCGGAGCAGGGCGCCGCGCCATGGCCCCAACCGGCTCGCGAGGAATCAGCTCGAGCACGACGTAGGCATCACGCAACCAGTCCTCTTCCGGCTTGCCCGGCTGGATGAGATATGTCTCGGTTCGTTTGACCTGAAAAGAGCGCTCCAATGCCGCCAACCACCGGTCGAAGGCCGGGATTCCCGCGGGCAGGTGATCGAAAGCGACCAGCCGCAACGGCCTGTCCTCGGAATAGATCGCAGGATCAAGATCCACCGGTCTCCGCTGGCGGTGCCGCTCAGAGAACATCCGCTGGTGAAACAGGTACACAGCCGACATGCCGACCCGCCAGAGACGGGGACGAAATGAGAGCCCCATGTCGGTCTTCAGGCAGGCCAGCTCGCCGCGGCCGGTTCGCTCGGTCCAGAACCAACGCGCAAAGTCGCGCGTCCGGACGTCGTCGGCCACCCGATAAGGTTTCACCAGGTCTCGGACCATCAGGCCGCCGCCGAGGAGTGCCAGGCCCGTCAGGATGCCCAGGAACGCCCGGCGCTGCAGCTCCAGTCGGCAAATGCGGGAGAGAAGATCCGTCAGTCCCAGCCCCACGAGCAGACAGATCGAAGGCGCCCCGTACAGCATGATCCGGGGGGCGCCGCCGTAGGGATAGCGTCCCAGAAAGGCCGCG
>JBAUOX010001008.1:0-6098 GCA_049579985.1 Isosphaeraceae bacterium
CACCGGGCCATTGCCGCGGCACCCGGCAAGACGCGCCCGCCGGCCCCGCACGCTCTCGGGGAAAAGGCGCTCTTGCTCGAGGTTGCCGGCATCGTCCAGTGGCATGGGCTGAAAGTCGGTCTCGAAGCCGAGCTCCGGGTGAGCCTCGACCTCGGCGGCAAAGGGTTGCGTGACCCATAAAGTGGTCAGCTCCAGGGTATTGGGCACAAGCACCAGGCGGACCTGGTCGGGCTCGATCCGCCAGCAGGTCTGAAGGCAGGCGGAGATCACGTCCCGGTCGGCCGGCAGCGAGAGCGGCACTCGCGCCCGGGTCAGGAAGTTGCTGGTCAGGCTGTTGACTCGCATCGGCACCGGATCGATCGCCTGGACCAGTCGATCCGTGGTCAGGTCGGCCAGGCCGATGCCCAGAGCGTTTCCCCGCGTCTCGACGGACAGGTCGAGCACGGCCAGCCGGGTGATCACCGGACGGGGGAGATCGGGCATCGTTTCCACCCGTTGCCGGCCGATCACGTTGGGGTCCAGCCCGGTCCCGCTGTAATTCTTCCCGAGCTCTCCCACGATCAGCACGTCGATCTGGTCAAAAGGCAATCGTCCCATCAGCTCGCGCGCCTGGTCGAGCAGCCGGGGCTCGACCTCGAGCAGCTCCTCGGGCTCGACGGCGACGATCCGCGCGGTGTGTTCGAAAGCATTCTCGAGGATCGCGATTCCCAGCGCGACCGGGGTCCGATCAAGGAGAAAGGCTCCGACTTCGGGGAGCATCGTCTTCAGCCCGGGCAACCCGAGCTTATGGACCTGGGCCGCTCCTTGACGCTTGCCCAAACCGATAGTCAGCATCTTGAGCAGGCCGCTTTCATACGAGCCCGTGAATGAGGTATGCGGCTTGATCCGGTTCAAGAGGATGATGCCGTCGGCGTCGAAAGCGTTCTGGTCGAAGTGGATGGGCAGTCCGAAGGAATTGGTTCCGAGGACCACGGTCTCCATCTCGCAGCGGACCGGACAGCCTGCCGACGACTCGTTCACTCCCAGCTCGGCCAGCAGCGCGCGCTGGCCCTCGGGCGTGCCGCCGCCATGGGAACCCATGGCCGCGACAACGAAGGGTTGAAACCCGAGGCTGCGGACGGCTTGGGCGGCGGCGTGAACAATGCGCGGCAGGCCGGCGATGCCCCGGCTGCCCACGGTGATGGCGATCCGCCCGCCGGCGAGCACCCGACCCGCCAGATGGCTGGTCCGGATCGCGCGGGTGACAAGGGCGGCCGCATCATCGACCTCGGGCTGAACGAACTGGCGACGGACACGAGCAATCGGTGGCAAATTCATCGGTGCTGGGCCAGATACCATCGGGGGTGGGACTCATCCCAGGACGGATCGTCGAAACTTGTCGGCTTGGTCCGTAATAGCCGGCCTTGCCCTCAAGATTGATGACACCGTCGAACAACCACTATACCGTCTTTCCTTCGAAGCACCAAAGCCCCTGGCGACCGCAAGTGCGGTCGCCAGGGGCCGGTCGACTGTTCGGATTGGTCGGGCCAGGAGACGGCGGGTCCGATTTCCAATTGCGTCACCAATCTCCCTGGCTCGCTGGATCAGGCGGCTCAGGCCGCCTGGCGGTTCCCGCGGACACGCTGGACCAGAGCCACGGCCCCGATCATCCCCGCCCATGCCAGCACGGTCGCGGGCTCGGGAGCGGGGACCTCCTGGATCACCCCCCCCTGGGCCGTGTAGGCCGAGGGATAGGCGATCTGGGGATCGGCGTTCTGGAGGCTTACCGGCACGACTGGTTGCTGGGTCGTGTACGGCTGGTTGGTGAGCACGACCATGGTCGAGCTCGTGGAGTTCGCCTGCAGCGGGCCGGTGTTCTGGGGCGCGTCGAGATACTGGAACGTCAGGGCCCCGGTCTTGGTTCCAGGCATCCAGGCCACCGACGTGGGGGTCTGGATCACGCTGCCCGGCGCTGCCTGGGGAACGTTGAGGCTGCCGACCTGGCCGTCGCTGACGACGTAGACCGACGACGGTTTACCGCCGCTGGTGAAGCTGGCCGGCGTCGGTGTGCTGTTGAAGGCCAGCGTGGCGCTGTTGACCGAGGTCGGCTGGCCGTTGGTGTCCGCGACGGGGTTGACCGCGATCTGGTAGGCATAGGCATAAAGCCCGGTAGCGGCGCCTGTGCCCTGGAATACCTCCGAGCCGACCGTGCCCGTGGTGGGCGTGTTCATGAACTGGTAACTGTTCGTGAGTGGCCCCGCGACGGGTTGAAACAGGCTGTTGAACTCTGCCGACGTCATCGAGGGCGTGTCGAGCTGCTGGACGATGGGAGCGGCGTGGACAGACGGGCCGGCCAGGCTCAGCACTAGACCAGCCCCCAGGGCGAGAGCGATAGTAAATTTGTTCATTCGAGCGATCTTCCAGGGTTGATCCGGGGGACTCATCGAGACAATGAATCCCCCCGTGCGAGTTGATCCTTAACTCGCCGGCCGGAGAACGTCTCCGGACGGGTCCCGCGGGCCACCCTCATGTCGAGCCCGGGGGGAGGAAGCATGCATCATCTTGCGAGCTACGGCTTCCTCGCTGGAACCATCTCGTTCTTGAGAACCGATCGCGGGATTGAGACCCCAATCCGCACAGGTTGCTAACAGGCGGGGAGAAGGCCCTCGACGATCGATCGGTCACGCCGCTGCCGGCGAGAACGACGGCTCCGTCATGCCAAGCATGCCTTGGGTCAGTGATGGGACTGGCCAAGACGGCGGGAAAGTATCAGGAACCGTTCGATCGGTCAACACGACTTTGGGCCGGCCCGACCGGGTGACCGGGTCTGGATGGATGCGAACCCGGCGTCGTCCGCGAGTGAGCTTGCGGCAATCCGACGTCGACGGGATCGGCGCCCGTGGGCAAGTCGGCGGAATGACGGGCCGGGCCGGAATCGGTGGCGGAGTGTGTGAGCGGAGCCGGAGCAGGCAGGGGAAGAGCCGCGGGAGGGAAAGCGCGAAGCGGTGCCGGCGACGTGCTGCCGGGCGGCTTCAAGTCCAGCGGCGAATCGACCTGGCGCTGCGTCTCGTCGGAATGGGCCCTCAGGTCGTCTAGGGGCAGGGGCGGCTCGTCGCCGAAAAGCACGGGAGGGCCGACGGGCAGGCCGGCCCTCTTTCGCCCCGCGTAAAAGCGGTAGGATAGCCAGATCGCCAGACCGGCCCCCAGGGCCAGAGTGAACCACTGCTGCATCTCGCGGATTCCGCTCTGGATCTGGTGGGCAAAGATGAATCCCAGGCCGAACATCAGGAAGGTGCTCAGCGAGGCGGCAAGCAGGTCGATAAGCAAGAGTTTCAGCGGCGGTAGCTTCAAGATCCCCGCGGTGAGATAGGCGGCCGTTCGAAAGCCGGCCGCGAACCGTCCCAGCACCAGGATCTTGAACCCGTGACGGTGAAAATACCCCTTGATCTGAGCTTCGCGCGCGCGAGTGAGCAGCCGCCGCGTCAAGGGCAGGCTGAGCACCTTTTCGCCGTAGAAGTAACCGAGGAAGTAGACCACGAAGTCGCCCGCCAGAACGCCGAGCAGGCACGTCGCCACGGCCAGGGGCGCCAGCAGCTTGCCGTTGCGCGACAGTACGGCCGCCAGGATGACCGGCGCCTCCTCGGGGATCGGCAGACCCAGTCCCCCCAGG
Source organism: Isosphaeraceae bacterium (assembly GCA_049579985.1). Classification (GTDB taxonomy): domain Bacteria; phylum Planctomycetota; class Planctomycetia; order Isosphaerales; family Isosphaeraceae; genus Aquisphaera. The sequence continues at coordinate 3,650 of JBAUOX010001008.1, forward strand.
ATCAAGATCAAGGCGATCCCGACGTATCCGAGATGTGCGACGATCTGCTCCGTCAACCTTGACTCCTGGTAGCTGCATGACTTCCGCGACAGATCAGGGCTGTTTCGCTTTCGCTGAGAAGGCGAGGCTGCCGCCGAGCCGACCGTAAACTAGGGAAAATAAACAGGCTCGGCGGACCACCCTTCGGGCGGTGCCCCCTCACGCTCCCAATCACGGTCGATACCCGAAACGAATTGACCCTGCGGGACAGACCCGCTCATCATCATCCGCGATCAAAGCCTTGGTATCATAACCTGCCAGACTCGTCGAGGGGCGCCTTTTCCTGGCCGATCAAGGAGCTCCCGGATCGTGCGGGGTCGGCTAGTCGTCGAGATTCTCACCTGAGGAGCACGAAGTCGTCCGGTACTCTTCGCTCACTCGTCCAGATTTGTGTCAGGTCCGTTTCCTGTTCGGAGCAGGACTGGCAGTATCTCGTGAGATTCTCTGAGCTGACGCGGAGGCTATCGGGCGCCGCACCAGCGCGGGCAAACAGAAGCGAGTGTACTCGAGCTGGTTCCACAGGGGATGATGATCGAAGCCAAGCTGTCATGCGATCATAGATTCATTGGGCTTACGTGAACAAGGAAATACACCCGGCCTCCAGCTTGAACCAGGGAGTCGTTGGGAATTCTCGCCAGGAAGCGCAGGCTGACAACCCAGACACCCTATTTATCCGTGGCGAAGGTGCGTGGCCCAGGCTTTTGGCATCATAGAGCACGGCGCCTCGACCATCAGAGGCGGAGTCCGGCTCGACGCGGAACTTCCCGGCCGTCTGCCGTAATCCAGGCCGGTGGAAGCCGGTGGGGTCTGACGCCATGCCCCTGCATGCCCCATTGACATTGAGCGCGGAGTCGCCGATCAGCGGCTGCCGGCCTTCGGGGCAGTCTTGAACTCGTCAGCGGTCATCTTGTTGATCGTCATGCTATCCTGCATGAGGACGTTGCCCCCCGCTCGGGCACGGTTTTGACGTAGGCGAGGATGGCATTGGCAGCTTTGCCCTCGGGAGACAGCGGGGCGCCCCACTGGACGACGAGATCGCCCGACTTGATCATCCCCACGGCGATCGGGTATTGCTGCCCCTTGATGTTGAGTTCCTTGAGATTCTTGGGCCCGCGTTTTCTCTTTGTGGCGAAGGCGCGGTAGACCGTGCCCAGTTCCTTGAGCCCCCGCTCGTCGGACGCGATCGAATGGATTTCTGGTACGCCACCGCATCCCGCCAGCATCAAGCCCAGCCAACTGGAAAGTATCGCGCGCCGGGTCAACGATGTTCGTGAAGGCATCTCGACCTCGCTCCAAGACATCAGGATCGGGAAGGATTGTCAGGACGCGGGCAACCACCGGGCAGAGCTTTGGCCACGCACCTTTGCCCGGGATAAATTAAGAGAGCTGGGAGGTCAGCTTGCGCTTCCCGGTGAGAATTCTCAACCCGCCTCTGGTCCAGGAAGCGGTCCTCTCAGACGAACAAAAGGGGACGTTTCTAATTGTTTTGGCGAGGTGCATAGTCTGCGAAAAGCCGGTTTGCCTGGATCGTGCAGTTCACCAGAGCAATTAGGAATGTCCCCTTCGCGGCGTCCTGTTAGCAAGCGGTTGCCGAGCGGGCGCTGTGAGGTGGACCCAAGCCCTTTGTATAATGAATTTTCGAGCAGTGGGATTTCTTGATCTATTGAGGCTCACTGGTCGATCGGTCCGACAAACGGTGACCGCCGATGCCTGTGTTCACGGATCTCGACGATCGGGTCAACGACGCGGCTTTTAGCGCGGCCGATTATCATAGTCGGCTACCAGGTTGCCAAGCGTTGGCCCAGCACATCGCCTTGGTCCACGTGAGTGGCCGGGAAAGATCGTTTGATACCACCGTGGCGAACCCACCGCATCAGATTCCGACCTCGTCGGATCACGGCTACTATACTGACCTTACGAGGCGTGCAGAGAACCTGATGGGCATACCGCCCTCAGCTTACTTTTACGCGGGACGGGCCCATCCGGATTTCGGATGCGTGGTCCTGGCCTTCTCAGCCGCTTGTGAGGGCGCTCATGACGGCTCCGCGAGCCCCTTCGACACCGGAGGACTGGTCCACCCTCGACGATTTCTTGGTGTCCGCTTGGTTCCCACCGACGGGGAAGTTGAACGCGTGGAGTACTGTCGCAACTCCCAGATCCCCCTGAATCAATGGCGTAATGTCTTCGCTCGCGTCCTCGCAGCGTATTTCCCAGCCAACATCGACTACTGGAACGGCAAGCCCCGACCTTGTGACCCTGAGGGCTTGTACGAGCTCAACACCGACTGGCGGTCGTGGACGTTTGAGATTCGATTTTACGAGGGTCAATCGATCCATGAACGCGCGGCTTGGTGCGCCGACGAGCCGACCATGGAAACACTCCGAAGACTTCTCGATGCGCAAGGACCGAC
>JBAUOX010001009.1:0-5231 GCA_049579985.1 Isosphaeraceae bacterium
TCCGACTGCAATGAATTATGCCCCATCATTCTTCCTGAATGGAGCCTCAATCGGCGTCGGAGTCAATGCGTGGGTCACTGGGTATCACTCATGTGCCATCATTCAGCTTCAGCCTGGGGTTCAGGTCAATCCTGGTGATATTTTGACAGTCATCACGCCAGCTTCATGGATGTCATGTGGGACCAACAACGCGGTCAACGGAGTCTCCAATTTAGAAGTCACGAATTACTCCGGCGTGTCCTGCTTCGGGACCGGATCGCTGGCCAAGACCTTCAAGCCCGGGCTCAACTTCAGTGACATTGGGTCAACGGACAGCACTCTTTACCAGCTCCTCAAGAACTGGCGTTATCGATTGACAAGCCAATGGCTCGGCGGCTATCCGACGAACATGGGGTTTACGCAAATCGATATGTCATTGTATAACATGAACAGCGCCAACGGCATCGATGCCACTTCCTATCCAGGGCCGACCGGCTATTTCGCGATCGGGTTCGATGACAACTACCAGTCTCATTCAGGGGCAGCCCCCACCACTCTTGCCATTCACGCAAACGCCTTTCAGGCAGGCGCGATTGTAACTCAGGATGCAACCTGTCTCTCTGTCACGAATACGGGTAATCCTGATGGGACTAGCCAATTTTATATGTTCAAAGTCGATCACGATTCAGCGGTAACGGGTCTCGATGTACCCATTGTCCTGCGGTGGAACAACGCGAACCAAACGCCCTATATTAGCAACCTCTGGATTGTAGGTCCAGGCGATTTTACCTACACCCCGGGAATACCTTTATCATTCGACCGATCGCAATCCTACGCTCTCAGCAGCACGACGCTCTCGCGACTCGCCAACGGTTTAGGTTCGATGCGGTGGATCGATTCGACGCTCGGGTATGCCAATGGATGCAGCATGACCGAGCCATGGGAAGAAACACGGCTTAATGCGTTCTCATGGAATCAGACTTTGCAACCTCCTCTCTCTGGAGTATCTTCGTCCATCGCCTATTCGCAGGCCCGGCCCTTCGATCCTGCGGTCAGCACTTACATTTACCAGGCGTGGCTAGGGGACCAGGTCGGCTCTACATGGACCTGCTCGTCCGGTTTGAGCGCGGATATCACGACGACGACCGGAACGACGATCACGATTGCATCTGCATCCACCGATCCGATCTTTCGGGGCGTGAAGATCCAGATTGATTCCGAGCAGATGTATGTGAAAACTCTGTCTGGAACCTCGACTCTCACCGTGATCCGAGGGGCTTTCGGGACGACCGGGGCTACTCACTCCAGCGGCGCGACGGTCATGATTCTTTCCAAGCGGTGGGCTTGGACATCGCTTCAAAACATATACAATCTGATTGCAGTTGGTGTTGGCGCTCTTAATCAATATGTGGAGCTTGTCACGATTGCCCCGCATAATCTTACGATGCCGATCGGATTTAACCTGGGAGGAAATTTCCCGACGTTTACGTGCACTGACGGCTCTACAATGCAAATCTCAGGAGGTGGTTTACCATGGATGTTGGTCACGGGTCCAAATACCTTTATTTATATGGCTGGCGGCGGCACGAGCAGTACCGCAGTCACGTTAGAGACGACTTACAGCTTGTCCTCATCGACTCCTTCAAGTTCGAATCCATCGGGTGGTAATGGATTTCCGATGGAGTTGATTGCGATAGTGACCGGATCGTTTCCAGGAACACACATCCACGTGAATATTTCACTGGCCGCGACTGATGCCTACGTCTATGACGTAGCACTCAAGATATTGAACAATTTCCCGGCAGGTCGCAGGGTCTATGTTGAGCTGGCGGATGAGCCGTGGAACTGGGGTTTTAGCGAATACAACGCTTGCCGGTTTCTATCGAACCTAGCCGGTGTTCCCAACTGCTACTATTACGTCGTGGTCCGAACCGGGCAGATCCGAACGATCTTCCGAAATGTTTTTGGTAGCCGCGCCAACGAGATCTATGCATTGGTCAACAACATCTGGACTGGTGTGTCGCCATGGGTTGAGTACACCGGAATACCGACTTCCGAACAGATCTCCGCTTTTCCATCCCTGCAAATCGCGGCCTATTACGGTGTGACGATTGATACGCATGCTGCCGCCCCTTACATCAATCTGGATAACGGCGCCGCGACGATCTCCGCGTGGAACAACGCGAATATCCAGCAGATGATCGACATTTATGTGCATGATATGTATTATAATCAGCAGGGTTGGCCAGCATGGCTTGCATCACATCGAGCACTTATGGGGGCGTATAATGCGACTTCAGTGAGCCCTAACTTTAATGGTACGACCGGGACTTGTTTCCTCTACGGATATGAAGGTGGTTTCGGTGCACCTCCGCCTGGCATAAACAACTGCACAGCACTCTCGCATGACCTGCCGTTTGATCCAAACTGGCTGATCATCGAGCAGGACTTTTACGCGCTGCTTCAGGAGTCCGGGTTCGTCAATGTAAACCTGTACTCATACGACATCTATTATGACTCCTCCGCTAATTGGGGGCTTTATCACTGGCCATATCAGCCCTACGGCAAGGGCGACGGCTCGGATGGGAAAGCCAATAACCGGCTCTGCCTGGCAACACCTGGATTTGAGTACAGCAAGGCAGCGACCACCAACCAGGACCAGCAGAACGTATCCGTGCGGGGCCAGGCGTTCCTGGAATGGATGCAACCGTCGCAGGGCAAGAAAAGGATGCTCTTCGTGCCTTATAGGTTTGTCAATCGGTAAGAAGGGCAGGGCTCAGCGTGTTACCTTTTCGCGAGCGTGACATCCGAAATCTGATTTGCGATTTGCCAGTCGCGTTCAACACGATGAAACCGAATCCATGTCGGCCGGGGCGTGAACGCGTCAATGGATCATAAGCCGTTCATCGAGTTTCTCGGGGGTTGAGCCAACGGCCCTTGTCAATCGCGGCCCCGTCTCGATCGTCGCCAGGCCACGTCAACCCCTCAACCGAGTCGTTCGTCAACGACCCCGAGGCCGACGCCATTCTCACCCGCGAATACCGGGCGCCCTTCGTCGTGCCGGCCAAGGTATGACTTGATCGGGATGACCGGAGGGCGTAGAGTATTTGTGAGGTCGGTTGCGCCGATCGGAACGGACCCGGTATCTCATCCAGTTCCACCACGGGTCAGTCACCGAGGACTCCAGCAGTTGAATGCCGTGAAGGCAACGAAGCATGGTGATTGACAGCATGACGTAGCGGTGCGTAATTATCAGCACAGGTAGCCACCTGGTGAGATTATGCTGCCGGAATCAGGCCGCAGGAATGAGAGCTCGAGCCGGGTTCTCGCGGGAGAGCATCTAAATGCCCGATCCTCCGATTTCACCGGGGGCGCCTGACCTGGCGCCGCCAGTCTTCAGTCTCCTGCGCCTGGGGATGACGATCTTGATCGCCCTCTGGTGCGTGACCCTGCTGGTTGTCTGGATTCCCCACTACCTCACCTGGCCCTGGTACTGCGATCAAGAACAGTTCGCGATGATCGCCCGGAGCTGGGAGGTCGGGCTAAAGCCCTACCGCGACGTCGTCACTTACCAGTTTCCCGGTGAGATCTACCTGTTCTGGGTCCTGGGGAAATTGACCGGCTGGGGCAACACGGTTTCGATCTACGCTCTCGACGTCGTCCTGGTGATTGGCCTGGGCATCCTCTTGGTCCTCTGGGGACTGCGGCTGTCCGGCAGGCTGTTGCCGGGGCTGATCGGCTTCAGCTCGTTTCTGCTCTACTACCTCTCGGTTCGGTTCAATGTCGCCGCCGAGCGGGAGACTCAGACTGCCGTGCTGACTCTGGCGAGCTTGATGATGCCTTCGATCTGGGCCGGACAGGGCGGACGGGTCAGTTCGGCGGTTGCCTTCGGTCTGGCATTGTTGATCCGCCCCCAGGTCGTGTTGTTACTGCCGGCGATTCTGCTGGCGGTCGACTCCTCGGTTCGGCCTCCCGGCGCCCCCTGGCGCCAGACCCTCATCGCCTTGCTGACCTGGGGCTTGATCAGCGGCCTGACCTTCGCCATCGGCCTTCTGCCCCTGGTGCTCAATGGCACCCTCCTTGATTTCTGGCACAACTTGCAGTCGATGCGCTCGAGTCTCGGTCGCGATGCAGTCGGCATGGGTGTTCTGGGCATCCTGGGGAACGTACATCCCCTGACGCTGCCCAAGCACCTCCTGCTATCAGCGGCCCTCGTCGTTGGCCTGATGCCCTGGAATCAGGCTGGTAACGCGACCCGGAGGTTACTCCCAATGGTGCTCACAGCCATCGTCGGCGTTTCCTTCTACCACGCGATCAGCCCGATCCGCATACCTTACCACGCGACGCCACAGATAGCCGTCGCGGCCATGGCCTTGACCCTCGCGGCGGCTCAACTGGTCCAGGGCCAAACACGACCACTGGTCAGGCTGGCCGCTCTGGCTGCCCTTTTTCTGTTATTCGGGGCCCGCGAGAAGCCTCGTGCCCTGGACGTCCTCACCCCCGGCGATCGGACCTATGGCCTGCGTGAATCCCTGCGGATCCTCAGCACCGGTGAGTTGCCCCTTCGACCAGCCGTGGGATTCTACGAAAACCCTGGATATAGCTGGGAAGACACTTGCGCCACGATCCGCTACCTGAAGGAGCATGATCCTGACGTACCGGTCGCCTTGCTCCTCATGGTGAATCCTGCCGCGACGGCCTCGGTGGCGGCACGCTCGTTGGCCGTGCCCATTCCCGAGGGTAACTACCTGCTGATGGTCAATGATCCCACCCTCATGCCACGCCTGCTCGCCGCCCTCGAATCCGCCAAACCCTGCTTGGTCCTGTGGAATCCCTCCCACCCCGTCAACGAGGATCCCAAGTTCAATCCTCTCTGGACACTCCTCCAGAATCGATTCGAGGCGGAGGCTCGTTTCGGCAACATCGAGATCTGGCACCGGCGTCCCGTCCCGATCAGTGAGGCCGGCACAGGGGGGCAGGGGGTTCCCGCGCCAGAGTAGACCACGGAGAACCGTGGCGCGCGGGCTTGCTCATCCTCTCCATCCCGCAGGCGGACCTTCAGTGGACCGACTCCCTTTGAAGGTCCGCCGCGATGCAATATGTCACCATGCGTGTCGATCAGAGAATCTGAAGTTCTGTTCAGTATCTCGCGATTGTTTGTTGACGGTGGCAGCAAGAGGCCAGACCTGCGAAAGCTGTCTTACAGTCTTGATTTTGCACCGATTCGACTGGAGTGAATCCAACCTCGGGCG
>JBAUOX010001010.1:0-16057 GCA_049579985.1 Isosphaeraceae bacterium
GAGCCGACCTGGCCCAATTCGCGACCGGGCTGGGACCGGGCTCACCCGAACTTCCAGGCCTGGCTATCCAACCTCAAGGCCCGGCAAATCCAGCTTCTGGTCGTGACCCGAGCAAATTCCGGCGAGGGACCGCACAATGTCGCCGACTCGGAAGGATTCCCCATCGAACGGTTGTGGGCCGATTCGCACCCCGAACTCTTCGAGCCGCTCTATGGACCCAAGCAGCAAGATCCCTGCTTTCGGCTCTACCGGTTGCGCGGGTGGTCCTGAACGTGCCATGAGTACCTCTTCGTGCCGCGCGGCACGATCCGTTTTTCTTCATGAAATCCGCACGGATTGCCTCGCGAGAAAGCACAGATATTTTAGAGAGCGAACCTCGGGTGCAGCCGGGCAGCCGCTGACGCCCGCTCCATCGATGATCTCACACCTGGGAGAACCAAGGGATGCGATTAACCCTCAGAACACTTCTCGCCTGGCTCGATGACACACTTCCCCCCATCCAAGTCCGCGAGATCGGAAGACAAGTCTCCGAAAGCGCTTATGCCCAGGAACTGGTGGAGCGAATCCATCGCGTGACGCGCCAGCGGCGGTTGACGGTTCCGGGCAAGTCAGGCCCCGAGGGCACCGATCCCAATATCGTTGCCGGCTACGTCGACAATGATCTCGATGCCGAACAGGTCGGGGAGTATGAAAAGAAGTGCCTGAGCTCGGACGTCAACCTTGCGGAAGCGTCCTGCGTGCATCAGATTCTCAGCCTGCTCGGTCAGAAGGTCCACGTTCCCGTCGAGGCCAAGGCCCGGATGTACCAGCTCGTCAAGGGGCGGGAATCGACTCCCGTGGCTCGTGGTGACGGGGTCAAGCCGGCGGTTCGTGCGCCTGTCACAGAGCCAATCCAGCCCTGGGTCGCGCCTGCGCCCCCGGCCCGACATTGGCTGGAGCGGTTTGGCCCCGTCGCCGGCTGCCTGGTCCTGGTTGCCCTCCTGAGCTGGTCGGCCTATCAGAGCCTGACACCACCGCTGTCCCTGGCGCCGTCCTCCGGGGTTCCTCAGCAACCCCCGGCAGGAACTGCCCCGGGCGCCGAGGGCTCCGCCGAGCCAGGCGCGACGAATCTCCCCGCTGGGAACTCGCAGCCCGCGGCCGCGGGAGCCATCGCCGGGACAGCCGCCGCCGGAGATTCCAAAGACGCGACTGTCGCTGTGAAAGAGGCCGAGCCCGAGGCGGCCACGGGCTCGGCAGCAGCATCATCGAAGCCGGCGGACAACTCCGGCAAGCCCAAGAATGAGCCAGGGGCAACCCCGCCGGCCCGTGCCGTTCCGGCCGGCTCGGTCGGCGTCGTTGATAAAGTGAATGGCGTCCTGCTTCGCCTCAACACCGACAAACGCGAATGGGAACGGATCGCCGAGGGAACGACGCTGGCCACATCGGACCGCTTGCTCTGCCTGGAGCCCTTCCGGGCTCGGATCGTCGTTGCCAAGACACCCATCACGCTGATCGGCGAAACTCAGGTGGTTTTGACGAGCAAGACCGCGGGGGAAACGCCCGCCTTCGAGCTGGCCGATGGCCGGGCCCTGATCGCAGGCTCCGCCCCGTCGGGAAGCTTGAAGATCGGTTTCGCCGGGCTGACGGTGTCCATCAACCGCCCATCGCACGGCGCCGTGGGACTCGAACGGATCAGCCTGTGGCATTACGGTGAGCCGGCGGCCCAGCTTCCCCCGCTGGCCATCCATGCACTGGACGGCGAGCTCGGTCTTGCTCTGGATGGGACCAAGGAAACGCTCGCTGGCCCCGGCACGCTCGTCGCGGATTCCAGCGGCCGGTTTCAGCCCGGGACCAACAAAGATCTGCCGGCCTGGATGACCGAAGCCGAGCCAGCACTCAAGGACCGGAAGCTGGGCGAGCAGTTCCTCGAGCAATTCTCCAAGGACCGCCCGGTGATGGAGGACAGCGTTCAGGCCACCGAGAGCGAATCGCCCGTGACCAAGAAGCTGGCGATCTTCGCGGTCAAGGCGCTGGGAGATCTCTCCTTTCTGACTCCCATCCTGTCCCACGCGGGCGACCGCAGCGCCCGCCAGAGCACAGCCGCGGCGCTCCGTGCATTCCTCTCCCGGGGGCCCTTGGCCGCTAAGCAGGTACGAGCGAGTCTGGGAGAGGAGTTCGGCGACCAGGCCGGGCAGGTCATCGAGAAACTGCTGATCGGCTATTCTCCTGACGAGGCCGCGCGGAAGGAAACGCACCAGCGATTGGTCGAGCTGCTTTCGCCGCGCGATCAACCACTGGCCGTGCGCGAGCTCGCGCTGGACAATCTGAAGAACATCACCGGTCGCGACGATCAGGGCTATGATCCCGAAAACCCGGATGAAAAGGGTTACAACGCGTGGAAGTCGCTTCTGAACAAGGATGAAATCAAACCGGCTCCGAAGCGAAAGGCCGCCGATTGACGGGCCTGAGAGCAACCGCACCAGGCCGGGCCGGTGGTTCCGCCCCAGACCAGTCAGAGCAACTGTCGATGGAAGTTTCCCGCGTGCGTGCGCCACGATTCGGCTGGAGCACGCACGCGTCGTTGCGGTCGTTGGATACGGCCCGCCGTTCATGGTATGATTCAGTGCAGCCCTGGAGATCTTTCACCCATCTTTCCCAGGTTTCCCTAAGTAGCTCGGCGCCGATCTCTGGTCACGGGGATGTGCGGCTTCGGGTCTGGCCCGTCGGATTCTTGCATAGGGTTTCGCACCTTGAACCGCAGCGCATTGCTCATCGCAGGAATGGGAGCGATCCTTCTCTCCCCGGGGATCGGGGCACGCGCGCAGTCGCCAGCGCCTTCGCCAGCGGATGACCGTACGCAATCCCAGATGACTCCCCGTCCTGGCGGTTTGCCCCGCGAGGTGATCATCCTCAACAACGGCAGCGACATCGGCGAGTTCTGGAAGAAGCTCAAGCAGCCTGATCTGATTCTCATCATACCCAACACTCCCAGCAGTCCACCGGCGCCCGCGATCCCGGCGGCAACCAGCTCGCGGCCCCACGATCAGGTGGTCAATGCGGTCAAGATCCGCGGCCGGGTCGATGACGACCTGGCCGATCTCGAGCTCGAAATCGACCTGAGCCTTCTGGCGCCGGGAGAGGCGTGGGTTCCGCTCGGAATCGACAGCCCGATCATAGGCTCCGCGCGCGAGGGCGAAAAAGAGCTGGAATTGCGCACCGCGGAGCGAGGTCAATGGGAAGTCCGGCTCGAGGGGGCCGGTCAGCACCGACTTCGGTTCGAGCTCAAGGTTCCGATCAACGTGCGCCTCGATCGGAAGCACCTCACAATGGCCATCCCGGAAGCGCCTTCAACCTACTTCGAGCTGGATGTTCCCCGTCCGGTGCAGGAGGTCGATGTCGCCTCTGGCGGGTCGGTGGGCAAGACGGTCCTCGCCGGCGGCAAGGGCACTCGTCTCAGCGCTCACCTTTGGCCACGATCGCGACTGATCCTGGACTGGACCGACGAGGCGAAATCCGGGTTCCCTCCGCCCCCGCTGCTGGCGGCCCAGGTGGAGATCGCGATCGACGCCGACCTCGAGGCCGTCACCACGCGCTCGTCCTGGGTGATCCGTTGCGTTCGCGGGATTGCCCGCAGGCTGGGGATCCGGCTTGACGAGCTGGACGTCGTGCAGACCTTGAAACTTGACGACCAGTTTCTCGTGGCGGCCGTCGAGCGTAACGTGCTGACGATTCCACTCGGTGAGGCGATGCGGCCGGGAGAGACGCGCCACCTTGTCATGGAGACGCGACGAACATTTCCGCCCAATGCCCCCAAGACTTACGCGTTCTCCGGCTTTCCCCTGTCCAATGCCGTCGAGCAGTCCGGTGCGATCGGGATCACGCAGTCCGCCAATCTTTGGATCAACGTGACGACGGCCCAGGGCTTGCACCGCATCGACCCGCGGGAGTTACCGACCGAGCTCCGCGCGCGTCCGGGAACCGGCACTGCTTACCAGTTTCTCGATCAGCCGTACAAGCTGGGACTGGGCATCGAGAGTTCTCCTCCGTTGTACCGCTCGGAGACGAGCACCCGCATGGTTCTCGATGCCCAGACGGCGCAAGTGGATACCACCGTCCAGGTCCAGCGGGTGCGCGGCCGGCTCTTCGAGATCGAGATCGTGGTTCCCGCCGGTTTACAGATGATTTCGGTGGGACCTGCCGATCTGGTGGAGTCGGCGATTCCGATCGTGGCACAGACCCTGGCGACCGGGAGCGACCGGCCGCAGGAGACGGCACAGGTGCTGAAGATTCATCTCACGCCCCTGGGCCGCGACGTGAAATCGTTTTTTCTGCGGCTCCGGGGCCAGCAGCGAATCGGCCCCGAGGGAGCGGTGAAGCTCGGTCTATTCGCCACCCGCGACGGAGTCTCCACCGCCAGCACCGTTTCCCTATTCGCCGACCGCGAGGTGACCTTCGAGCCCGGCGACGAGCCCGCACAGCGGGACGAGTCATGCGCCGGCGCGTTCCGACTTCAGCCTCCCGGGGAGTCATCGGCGGCTAGCCTGGCTTCCGCTCCGGGAGAACGATCCCCGATCGCCGTGCTCAGAAGTAACCAGAACCCGACCTGCCTGCGTGGCCGCTTGACCCGCCACCCCCTGTCGATCACTCACGACACCAAGATCTCCGCTCAGCTCACCCGGCGCTCGATCGATGTGCGGCAGGACACCGAGCTGCGGGTTCGTCATGGGTCGATCCGCTCTCTGACGGTCCGGGTGCCGCTATCGCGGTCACAAGCGTGGCAAGTCCAGAGCAAGGAGACGATCAAGCGCGAAGAGCTCGACCAAAAAGCCGGCGATTCACGGCGCTACCGGCTCGTCTTCGATCCGCCGATCCTGGAGAGCTCGCTATTGACCTTCCGATTCCAGGTCCCGGTGGAAGTGGCCGTGGCAAACGGCGACCCGGTCAAAACGACCATCCCTTGGATTGGCGTCGAGGAAGGCACGTCGGCGTCCACCACGGTCGAGCTGGCGGCGGCCCCGGGAATCAAGACGGCCGTCGATGACACCGCATGGATCAGCTCTGCCCTTGACGACGGAGACCAGAGCGGGAGCAACCGGCGGCGGTACTATCGCTTGCGCAAGCCGGTGACGGAGAACGCAGGCTTCACATTCTCGGCCAGGTTAATGGACCAGGTTGCGCTGCCTCCAGTGGTTGTGCCGCGCTCGCTGCTGCGCACCGTGCTGGGCGTTGACAATGAGTCGAGAACTCATGCCTGGTACTGGATCGAATCTCATCCGGCGAGCGTTTCGTTCAGCCTGCCGGATCGCGCCCAGTGGATCCGTGCCCGGATTGACGGCCGGGCCGCCGATCCGGTGGAACACGAACCGTCCGGCGGGTTCTATCGTCTGGGCCTGCCTCCCGAATCGCAGTCCAAGCCAGTGCTGATCGAGCTGGAATACCAGCTTTCGGGGATCTGGGACGGCCAGGTCTGCGCGGCCCCGGAGCTGCCGCCGGAAGCCGTCGCCTTGCAGACGTTCTGGGAGGTCCAGATACCCTGGAGCCAGGCTCTCATCGGGGTGCCGCAGGGATGGGCTGACGAGAATGATTGGCACTGGGACTTTTATGTCTGGAAAAGGCGGCCCTGGAAGCCGTTCTCGAAGCTGGTGGGGTGGGTTGCCGGGTCACCGGCACAGACCGCCAGCCTGGACGATCTGCTGGGAGAGGAACAGGATAGCTCGCACAGCTATCTCTTCGGCCGCTCGGGCAAGCCCGTTGCCATGAATCTCTGGGTGGCGAACCGCGCGGGAATCATCGCCGTCTGCTCGGGCAGCGTGCTCCTGCTGGGTTTCCTCCTGATGTTTTGCCGAGCCCGATTCCGAGCGATCTCGATTATGGCGGCGGGGCTCTGCTTGCTGGGTTCGGCCCTGGCGCACCCGAGCGTGCTCTTGCTGGTCATTCAATCGGCTCTCAGCGGAGTCATCCTCACCTTGCTCGGCCTTTTGATTCAAAGGCTGATCGAGCGCGCCAGGTCGTCCGGAGCCCCGGCCATCGCGATGCCATCACCCGGCTCGGGACAGACGGGCGCGGGAGCTTCGCAGATCGGGCCTGACGGGGTGGGCTCCGATGACTCCACGGCGATCCGCGCCCGCGCCTCTGCGACGACGGATTACGCGTCACAGCCCTTGACGCTGACGCCCGAGCAGGACTCTGCCCGGAGTTCACGTGTGGGGCAGCCGGGGTAAATCAGCGCTAGGAAAGAACCGCGATGAGCAAAGGTGTTGCAGTTGTTCGGGTCCGGTGTGGGGCGGCCGGTTGGCTTTGGGGGGCGATCTTCTTTGCCCTATCTGCCCTCGTTCCAGCGGTCGGGGCCGCTCCGCCTGAGATCATCCGCGTCCACGTTCCCGCTGCCCAGGCCACGGGCTGGTTTCCCGCCGGAACCCCGTTGCGGATGATGGCGCCCGATCGGTTTGAATCGCTGCTTGATTCGGCGATCCGGGGAACGTCCCCGGCCAAGAACACAATTCCGCCCCGTTTGATCCGGGCGCGCCACCACGCCCGCTGGAATGCGGGAGTGCTGAGCGGTGAATCCCGGCTGGCCACGGTAATCCCCAATTCCGGACCCGCGGCCTTGGTGCTCGATCCCTGGACGCCGATGGTTCTTGCACCTCCCCGGAACCTGCAGTCGGTGGGGGCGCTCGAATCCGGAAAAACGGTCCTCTTGATCGAGCCATCGGCCTCGGCCGGCGGCAACCCGGCCGTCACCCTGGACTGGGAGCTGCGTGCCCGTCCCGATTCCGGGGGACGCAGCTTCGCGCTGGGCCTTCCCGGAGACGAGACCACGGAGTTGACCCTCGAACTGCCGGCGGGCTGGTTGCCGCTGGGTCCGGAAGGCTTTCGAGAGGGGCCCCTGCCCTCATCCCAGACCGGCTTTCAATCGTGGCGTTTCCACGGCCGTCCGGAGTTGATCAATCTCCGGTTGCTCGACGGGCGCAAGCCGTTACCCCCCGGTGAAGAGTCCCTGATCTGGATGAGCGGACCTACCCGCATCATGCTTGGCTCGACCGAGAGCCGCGACGCCCGGTCCGCGAACTGGAAAACGGACTGGACCGTCCAACCCGATCGACGAGGATTGATGCGATTCACGGTGGAGCTGGGCCCGGGACTGGAGTTCATCGCGGTGTCCGGGCCCGAGGTCAAGGAATACCAGGCGGAGCATGAGGGCGAGGTCACCCGGGTCCGTGTCACCCTTGCGGGCGTCAGCCGGCTGCCGACACCCCTGCATTTCGAGGCTCACGCCCGGGCGCCCCTCGAGGGGCTATGGAGCGTGCCCGCCATGCGTCCCCTCGATGCGATCTGGACAGGCGGCACCACGACAGTAATTGTCGACCCCCTGCGCGTGATCCAGGACTGCCGGGAACGCGCCGGCCGGCGCGTGCCCGCACAGAGAGGCGAGCCGGAAGATGCGAACGTGCTTGTCTTCGAGGCCAGATCGGCCGATCCGGTCGCGGACCTCGTGTTCCATCAGACACAGGCTCAGCCGGCGTGCCAGGTACGTGGCCGGCTGCTGGTCGGCCTGGCGGCGCAGGAACTGGAATGTCAACTGATCGGGGTCGGCGGCCGTGGCCCCACAAGGGAGCTGAGCATCGAATTGCCACCGACCTGGGTTGCCGATCGCGTGCGCTGGAGCGACGCGGACGAATTGCTTGCCTGGCATCCGACCATTCAGGCGGATGGCAGCACCCGGCTGCACGTGCTCCTTCCCGGCGGCGAGGGCGCCCCGGAAGGCCGAGCCCTCGAGATCGCAGCGTCCTCCACGGCCGCGGGAGGGCGGGGACCCCTTGTCCTGCCGCGAGTCCGTCCCTCCGGTCTGGCCATGCTCGACGAGACCTGGGTGGCCATGGTGGACAGGACGATGATCCTCACTCCCATCTCGGCGCACGGCCTCGTCTGGATCGATCCTTCTCGAGTGGAAGGAGCCATCGGCTCCAAGTCTGCCGTGAGTCCGGACGTTCACGCCGCCCTGGCCTGGCGCTGGAATGGCGAGAACGCGGCAGCCTGCGTGGACCGAGAACAGGCCGAGCAAGAGCCCAGGGCCGAGATCCAGTACCGCGCGAAAGTCGAACGGGACGGGAAGCACCTCGCCGTCGAAGGCCAGATCCTGATCAAGCCGGGCAGCAATCCACTGGATGTTCTGCCGGTCTGGGTCAGCCAGCCGGCCGGCGGCTTCCAGGACTGGTCTTTTCGCGCCGGCCCCGAAAAGAACGAGCTCATCAGACGCCCCCTGGACGATCCATCGCGTTCTCGCCTCGAGTTTCCCGCGACCGGCCTGGCCTGGAATCTTGCGCTCAGCTCGCCCGAGCCGGGAGAAAGTCGGGTTCACTTCAAGGCTCGGCTTCCCTGGAACCAGCGCGGTTCCATTCCCTTGATATCGCTTCCCCGGCGGTTCTTACCGCGGAGCACGGTCCTGCTCGAGGTCCCGTCCCGGATGCGTTCCGATGTCCAGACAGCGGGGCTGCGCCGGCTCGAGACCACGATGGCCGAGCGCCTCGCGGCCTCCTGGCAGCCGGAGCCCAGGCCAGACCCGGCTGGACAGGGCGCCTCTGAGCGAGCCTACCTGGTTGCTCATGCATTCACTTATACGGAGCCGGGAGGCAAGCTGGAGCTGAGCACGGAGGAGCTGCTCCAGAGCCTCGAGGCCGGCATCATCCGCGACGTCTGCTTGACCACGATCTTGCACCCCAGCGGTCCCTGGCTGAACCGACTGCGGCTGCTCTTGCATGCCGAGCAGCCTGCCGACCTGGAATTCACCATGCCTGCGGACAGCAGGCTCGTCCGGGTTCGGCTTGACGGGGCGGATGTGGTGCCAACGCTCGAGGACGGACGGATGGTAGTCTCGCTCCAGCGGGGCAGTCCGGGCCTGCGGTACAAGACCGTGGATCTCGACTACGAGACGTGCGGCCGGACCGTCAAGCCAGGCGCCGAGCTGAGGCCCGTGCTGCCGCGGATCGGCATGCCCTGCCTCTCGTTCTGCTGGGAGCTGGTCACCCCACCGTGCTGGCGGGCCAGGTCGTACGGGCCCGGTCTGCTGCCAAGCGATCCTGGAGCTGCTCCGATCTGGCCCTTTGGCTCACTGGGGGTTCCGGAGCTGCGCTGGCCCGGCCGGGAACCAGGCGCGCGCACGGCCTCCGACGAAACACTTCGCCGGCTCGACGAAACCCTGGCCGGCACGTCGTTCGAGGAGCTCACCTTCGCCGAGTGGTTCACCCGGTGGGATTCGGGGACGACGCCACTGATCATCGACCGCCTGGCCCTCAGCGCCGCCGGTCACGGGCCCAGGTCTCGGTGCACCCCGAATCGCGTGGGCCCCAGGGGACAGCCTCTTTCCCTGAAGACGCTTCAGCAATACGGGCTCACCCTCTTGCGCCTCGATCCCGGATTGGTGATCACATCCCAGGGCGAAGCAGCACGGTCTGATCAGGCGGACAACTGGCTCAGCGCGATCGGCGAGGCGCTCCTCTGGGGCTCCGATCGATCCGACCGGTTCCAGACCGCGGCCCGATGGCGCGGCGAGATCACTCCCAGGGACGCTCCCGTGGGCGGCTCGGCCGAGCCCCTGCGTGCGCTTCCCGGCTGGTCAACCTGGCGATTCACCGGCGCGAGCTGGCCGGGCGAGGCAGGTCGCGTCGAGCTGCGCGATGAGCGCTCGGGCCTCGTCGCGGGCTGGACGGTCGCGCTTCTGGTCGTCCTCGGTCTGAGCTGGTTGCGCAGCCCGTCGCCGCGCCGGGCGATCCTCTTGCCGATCGCAATCGCCTTCCTGGCGGTCCTGCTCCACCTCTGGCAGGCCGACGACCGCGGCAGCTTCAGTGCGGGCCTCTTTGTCGGGGCGATGGCCAGCCTGCTGTATCGGCTCGGAAGTCAGCTCACCGTGCAGCGCCCCCGGGAACGCTCGGTCCCTATCCGGTCAGGCATGACGAGCGCCGCGGCCTTCCGAGTACCACTGCGAGCCGCTCCGCTTCTGCTGGCAGTATTCCTGACACCGCAAGATCGCGCGGAGGCCAGACGCGACGAGGAGCAGCCGATCCCCGTCTTGATGCCCTACGAGGGGACGTTCCAGCCGGGGCAGGCGCCGGAGCATGTCATCCTGCGCGAAAGTGACCACCAGCGCCTCCAGGAGCTTGCACAACCCCGGCCGCCTGTGGAGAAAGAGTCTCTGATCCTGACCGGGGCCGTCCATCATGTCGCCTGGTCCGGCGATCAGGAAGTCTCCCTGGTGAGCGATTTCGAGCTCCGATCGACAGCCGGCGCGGCATCGATCTGGAAAGTCCCCATCGCCAGAGCCCACGACATTACCGCCGCTCTTGACGGCCGCGAAGTCCCGGTGTTCATCGAGGCCGGCGGTCAGCAGGCGGCAATCACCATCCCGGGAGCCGGCAGCTTCAAGCTCCAGGTTCGGCGGACCGCAACCGTGGCCGGAGACAGACTGGCGGAGTCGCTTGACTTCCCGGTCAATCCCATGCCCTCGGCCCGGTTGATTCTGGACCGGCCATCTCGACGCCGCCCGCCGCGGTCATTGAATGCTCGAGGCAAGCTGACAGCCGCCGGCGATCAATCGTTGGCGGCCGAGCTTGGGCCGGTTGACCACGTTGAGATCCGCTGGGGAGATGCCGCTGCCGCCGGCTCGCAAGTCGCCGGCGCAATCATTGAGGGCATGTTGCTCTGGGATATCGAGCCTGCCGGTGATCGCCTTCGCGGCAGGTTGACTTACCGGGGAACGCGGCGGCTCTCGACTCTGAGTTTTCAGATGGATCCCGGGCTCATGACCCGGTCGGTCGAGATTCCGGGATTGATCGGTTCCTCCTGGGGAGGAACCGCCGAACGACCGATCTGGACTGCGAGGATGGACCCTCCCTTGCAGGAAGGCGCCGTCCTCTTGCTGGACCTGTGGCGACCCGTTGAGCCCTCGAAGGGCGGCAAGACGAGCAGCTCCTCGGATGACCGCCCCGCCGGCGAATCGACGCGGCGGTTTCCCCGCCTTGAACCCCTGGGTGTCGAGCGCTACTTGGGAGTGCTCGGTTTACGACGGCCGGGACACTGGACGGGCCGTCTCGAGCCGCTCCCGGGCACTGATCCCCTGAGCGACGAGAGCTTCGTCAAATCCTGGGGGCCGTTGCCCGATGATCGGCTCACGCTCGCGGGCACCACCCGGCTCATTCGCGACGGATCTCCCAGCCTCCAGACCGGGCCTGCGGTTGCGCGGATCAAGGTCAAGCCTGTCCTCCAACTCGGGATCGATGCGGGACGCATCGATGTCCAGCTCGACGCCGACCTCGACGATGTCGGCGGATCACTGAACCATCTCGAACTCGCTCTTCCCCATGACCTCGTCGTTCTGAGCGTCGAATCGGACGCCCTGACGGACCGGAGCCGACCCGATCCGCGACAGCTTCTGCTGCGCTACGATCGCGCCTTCCCCCGGTCGCGCAGGCGGCTCAGAATCACGGGCTGGATTCCGGTTCTCGAGGACCCTCTGAAGCTCGGCAGCCAGCCGTTGCAAGTGCCCACTCCGTGGCTGGAGGTCTCCGGAATGGAGACCGTTTCCGCCACTCTGATCATCTCGTCGGCCTCCAGGCTTCAGGCGATCAGCGCACCAGGGCTGACACTGCTGCCCGCGGGGCCGACCCTCGCGGCAGGCGGGACCGATGCGCGAGCTCGCCAGACCTATCGCGTTGAAGACCCCGCGAAACTCGGCTCCCTTCAGTGGAGCTCGGCTCCCCCGCGTGTCAACGTCCTGATCGAGAGCCAGATCACGATCCATCCCGATTCGGCGGAATGGGTGGCGGTCCTCCGCTACGACGTCGCGGGCGGTGCGCTCGATTCGATCCATCTCAAGCTCCCCACCACCTGGGCCATGAGAGCCCAGGTTGACCTGGCCGGAGGCAAGTTCCGTCACAGGTTCGACCCGCTCGGTCCGTTCATGTTCTGGAAGCTCAGTCCGGAGCGGGCGGTCTGGGGGTCTCAGCGCGTCGTGCTGCGCTCGGCACTCCCGCTCTTACCCGGCCAGGAACTCCAGCTTCCCGAGATCGCGCCCTTGGGGCGCGGGGTCGCTGATACCTACCTCGGCCTTGTCTACGCCACGGGCTCGACGCTCACGACTGCGGGCTCGAGTGGACTGCACGAGATCCGCTACGCCAGCCGGTTCAAGGACGAGGAGTTTGGCGACGTTCCCGGAACCAACTGCCGGGCGTTTCATGTCCAGCGGGACAACTGGTCGTTGAAAGTCCAGATTCCCCCGGCCACGGACGACGCCGGAGGGACCGCGAAAGAATCAGCCCGGGTGGTGTCCGCGGACGTGGACGTGACCATGTTGCCGGACCGCTCGCTACAGGGCCGCGCTGTCTACGAGACCCAGGCGCATACCGGCCGGTTCCTCCTCGCCGAGCTTCCCCCCGACAGCACCTTGCTCTGGACAACCGTGGACCAGAGCCCCACAGCGCCACTCCGCTCCAGTGAGGGCCGCTGGCTCATTCCCCTGGGCGAGCAGGGGCCTTGCCGCGTTAGCCTCTTCTGGAGCGCGACAGATCCGGTCGTGGGATCAACCGGTTCGGGGTGGTCACTGATCCTGCCCAGCGCCGGAGTGGGACGGGTCTCCACCCTTGTGACACTTCACCTGCCCGATCACCTGACGATCAAGCCGTCGCTCGCCGGGTTGGAACTCACTGTGCCCGACCGGATGGAACTGGAGCGCGCAGATCGCATCGCGCGGCAAATCACCGAGTTCATCGCCCAGATCGACCGCAGCTCCGGTCGCGATCGAGAACGCGCCACCTCGCTCTTGATCGCGCACGAGATGTCGCTCCGCAGCGCGGAACGATCGTTAAGATGGAGCGCCCGGGTTGATGACCGCACTCGAAAGGAGCGTGCCGAGCGCGACCTGGAGGTGATCGGGTCGACCCGGAAGGCCCTGCTCGAGACTCTTCGCGCCGCCGCCATGGACGATGAGATCGATGCGGCCCGGAATTACTTTGGACTTGCCACGAAATCCTCCGCTGGGACCCTCGTAGCCGTGCCGGAACCGGCTGGCACGGATCGCCTCCGCAACCTGGGCCGGCCCTCGTTCTTGATCGGGCTGTCCTCCGGCTTGAACGAGCAGCCGACGAAAATCAACGGCTCGTTCGAGCACGCGAGCTCCACCGAGAACGAGACTCCCGCCCGCGCCCGCTCGACGCTCATGCTGGGTCTATTGATGGCGTTGGGCCTGACAGCCGTCGCGCGTCGTCGCCCGGCCACGTCAAGCTTCCTGATCCTGATCGGTTTTCTGGGGATGCTTGGGTTCGTGGGCGGCCCGGCTGCCGCGGCGGCTGGGCTGGCTCTGACCGCCGGCGGCTGGGCTTCCCGGCCCCGTCACCAGCTCCCCCCGCCAAGCGCTTCTCCACCCTCTAGCCTATACAGTCCGGGATGACATAGGGCACATCCCAGATGACAGACGACGAATGGCAAATGACACATGCAGCGTCGCACTTGATGCTCCACGGAGGCCGGACCATCGACGCGGAGATCGCAGAACAAGGATCAAGTCGGCGTGCTCGACAGAGAAAACCAGCAGGCTTGGCATTCTGTTGAGATCAATTTCGATGCGCTCACCGCCCATGATCCGCTGATAGGCTCATGCGGATTTGACCCGAAGTTTACGCGCCTTCAATCATCTCGTGACACGATAGGTGCACAACATGTATTGTAGGCCTCCCGCACCGGGCAAATTCATCGGATTCCCCGGTCGTCGGGGCGTGTTTCCTGGAAAGAGCGCTTGCCTGGGCCACTTCCGTCCTGCCCTGAACCGGCGGAACCCGGCAGCACCCTGGAACCAAGGCGCCCCATGGGACCCGGCGTGTGGACCCGCCACGTAGAGTAGAATAGCTTGCGTTCCTACCGACAACCAAGGAGAAACACCATGATCAAGCGTGCACTTGGCAAGAGTGGTCTTCGTGTATCCGCGGTCGGCCTCGGCTGCATGGGGATGAGCGAGTTCTACGAACCGAAGCAGATGGATGACGCGGAGTCGATCCGCGTCATCCATCGTTACTTGGACGCCGGCGGGAACTTGCTCGACACGGCGGACATTTATGGAATGGGACGAAACGAGGTCCTCGTCGGCAAGGCGATCAAGGACCGCCGCGGGCAGGTGGTACTGGCGACGAAGTTCGGCAACGTCCGCGGCCCGAACGGTGAATCCCTCGGCGTCCGGGGTGATTCGAAGTATGTCAGGGAGTGCTGTGACGCCAGCCTCCAGCGACTCGGCGTCGATGTGATCGACCTTTACTACCAGCACAGGGTCGATCCCAACACGCCAATCGAGGAGACGGTCGGGGCGATGGCGGACCTGGTGAAGGCTGGAAAAGTGCGTTACCTCGGGCTGTCGGAGGCTGCACCCGCGACGATCCGCCGGGCCGCAACGGTTCACCCGATCGCCGCGTTGCAGACGGAGTATTCGCTCTGGAGCCGCGAGCCCGAGACCGAGGTCTTGCCGAGCGTGCGCGAGCTGGGCATCGGGTTCGTCGCTTACAGTCCGCTGGGTCGCGGCTTCCTGACCGGACAGTTCAAGTCGATCGATGACCTGCCGCCGGAAGACTTCCGCCACCACGCACCACGGTTCCAGGGCGAGAACTTCCAGAAAAACGTCGATTTTGTGACCAAGATCGAACAGCTTGCCATGGCCAAGGGCTGCACTCCGAGCCAACTGGCGCTTGCGTGGGTCCTCGCTCAGGGGGAGGACATCGTGCCGATCCCCGGTACGAAGCGGGCCAGGTACCTCGACGAAAATCTCGGCGCCCTGCATGTCTGGCTGACGCCGGAAGAGCTCGAGCAGATCGACAGGATCCTGCCCGCGGGCACCGCGTCGGGCGACCGGTATGACGCCCAGGCGATGCAGTCAGTCAATAAATAAGAAGCCGAGGTGAATAGCACGTGTTCCATTCCGTGCCCGATGTCACTCCGCGCACATCATTGCGTGCCGAGCAGCGTGTATGTATGCCCCTGTTTCACGGGACCTCACCCGCCCACCTCGAGTGGCTCCGCCTTCCCGATCAAAAAATGGCTCTGAATTCTCGATCGGTATCATCAATGACCACTTCGGGCGCGACGTGTTCTGCAAACGCCCGAGAGCTGACTGCTTTTGTCACCCGGATGAGGCTTTCGTTCAACAATGGATTCCACCTGCTTGACACCATGGTAAAATGGGGATGTACTGACATCCTGCACTGATGCTCGAAAGTATGGTGGACTGTCCTCGTGAAGTCGAGCATAGGTTCGACCATCTGGGAGGGCATGAAAGCAAGCCACTTCCTGTGAGTTTCTGTGCTGCGAAGCCGGGCGAGCGCTGGGCTCTGCCTCATTCGGTTTCGGTTAGAAAACACCAGTGCAAATCTCCATAGGCAAGCTCAATCAGCTCTGCTTCTGTGAGCCGTGAAAGGTCTGCGCCGAACTTTGTCCTTTGGCCGCCGGGGAGTTGCGCAAGCTGATGGAAGACTCGACGGATCGAATCGGCCAGCCGCCTGACGCGAGCTTTTAATTTCTGAAGAGAATTGACCGGGACCTGACTTGAAGAAAACCGCGATACCCTGACCGAGCGGCCAGGCTGGCTCGGCAGGATCTCGTCGAGCGGCTTGCTCGCCGGGATACTCAGAGAGAGGACTTGCCTCGTGGCTGTAGCAACCGAAGGGCTTCTAAACGGTGACGCACACTATCACGGACTGGACCGGTCCATGGCCCAGCCGGCCGAGCAGATTCGAATCTTCATCGAATTCGTGCTCGCCCTGCTGATCCTGGTGGTGTCGATGCCGATCATACTCATTGCTCTGGTCCTGGTTCGGGCGACCTCGCGTGGGCCGGTCATCTACGCGCAGAAGCGTCTGGGACGTGGGGGGCGGGTCTTCACGATCTACAAGATCCGCACGATGTACCGCGACAGTGAGCCCAACGGCGCGCGGTGGTCTGTGCCGGGAGACCCCAGAATCACGCCGGTCGGCCGGCTGCTCCGCTGGAGCCACGTCGACGAGCTGCCGCAATTGATCAACATCCTCCAGGGCAAGATGAGCCTGGTCGG
>JBAUOX010001011.1:0-9235 GCA_049579985.1 Isosphaeraceae bacterium
TCTCTGGATCGTACAGGATAACCCGACTAATAGAGAAAGGCCAAAAAACAGAGCGACCTGACAGGGAAAATGAGATTATCCCAGAAGCTCCCCGGCTTCCTCCCGTAGCCTCTTGAGAACACGCGACTTGGCCTGATCAGCGTCAAGTAGATGTCCTGCAGCCTACCCCAGGAGGCCGTTTTCTTGGTTCCTGGGACTCCCCCGGTGACGAATCTTCACTTCCCGGCGGGACCATAACGGTTCAGGACACCTTTTCCGCCCTCGGCTACGGGGTGCTCGACTCGGCGATGGTCGAGACGGCGGCGTACTGTCTGGTAAAATGTTCGTGACGACCACGGACCTTCGGAGCCTTCGGGATGTCCACGATTACCCTTCAGGAAGCACAGGCCAAGCTGGCGGAACTCGTTCACCGTCTCGCCCCTGGCGAGGATGTAACAATCACCGAGAATGATCGGCCAGTGGCCCGGCTCGTCGCTCCGCCCCCTTCTCTCCGGGCACGCCCGCCCGTCTCGGGCGTGCCGAAGGCCGGGAATTGCGAGGGATTGTTCGTTGTCCCCGATGACTTCAAGGAGCCGCTGGAGGAGATGCGGGAGTACATGGAATGAGCCTCCTGCTCGATACCTGTTCGCTCCTGTGGTTCCTGTCCAACGACTCCAAATTGAGCGCGGCGGCGCGGGCCGCGATCGAGGAAACCGCCAACCTCCGATGGGTCTCGCCCGGCAGCCTGTTCGAGATCGCCATCAAGGTGAGGCTCGGCAAGCTGACGCTCGCCGCACCGTTCGCGGCAATCTTCCCCGCCAAGCTTTCGGCGGCTGACATCCACCTGCTCCCCCTCGAATCGCATCACATCGAGCCCCTGACGACTCTTCCTTTCCACCATAGAGACCCCTTCGACCGCCTGATCGCCGCGACCGCGCTGGTCGAGGGCTTGACACTCGTCTCCGCCGACACGGCCTTCGACGCCTATGGTGTGACCCGACTCTGGTAAGGACCGACCACCGATGGCGACCGTCTTCCTCCGCCTCCTCGCCCACGACGACAAGCCCGCCGCCCGCGCCCATGCCGTCAAACGACTCCGCGACGGCGGGGCCAGCCCCGATGTCCATGTCGTCGATCCCGAGTCGTTCCGCCAGGTGCCGCGGGCCCCGTTCGCGTATTGTGTGAGTGGGAAGGTGCGCAGGTTGTTCGCAGAGTTGCCGTCTTTCGAGAGCGAAGGCAGAAACAGCCCTCCCTGGTCGGTCGCTCCCTGCGCACCTCAAGCTCCGATCAGGTTCCGAGTGTTGCCGCCTCTGAGTGATCGCACGATTGTCGGGCGGCACGGGCCGACTTGCAGTGGAGCGGCAGTTCACGAATCCTTGCGCCAGTATCTCGAAGACAAGCTCCTGGCCCCATCCCGGCCGCCATCAGACAGGACGCCCTGGCTTGACCCTGTCTCTCTTCCCGCGATACGATGATAAAGGGATGGACAAGGGAAAAACGGTGTCGTGCCGACTCTTCTCATTTTTCCAGTGACTTTGGAAGGGAACGGTTTTACGGATGTCGCGGGACGCCTGGGCGAAAGCTCCGGTGCCCTGAGAATGACCACCGGTCGATCGTTCTCCCTGGGAGCGACCTTGGAGATCATGCTTAACGGCCAGCGCCGCGAGGTGCCTGCGCCGATGACTGTCGCCCAGCTTCTGGTCCATCTGCAACTGAAGCCAGAGTTCGTGGCCGTCGAAGTCAATCGTGATCTCGTGGGGCGGGGCTCGCACGCGGAGCGGTCCCTCGCGCCGGGAGATGTGCTGGAAATCGTCACGCTGGTCGGCGGTGGATCGAGCGCCGCCACGGCGACGGCCACGGACCTGCCTCCGCTGAGGATCGGAACTCACACGATCAGGAGCCGGCTCTTCGTCGGCACGGGGAAGTATGCGACGCTCGAGCTGATGCATGACTGCCTGGAGGCCAGCGGTGCCGACGTGGTCACGGTCGCGGTTCGTCGCGAGCGGCTGTTTGACCGCCAGGGTCGGAACCTGCTCGATTACGTCGATCCCCGGCGGTACACCATCCTGCCCAACACCGCCGGTTGTTTTTCCGCGCAGGAGGCGTTGCGCACTGCCCGGCTGGGGCGCGAGCTGCTGGAGGGCCTGGCGAACCCGGGGGCTGACTGGGTCAAGCTCGAGGTCCTGGCCGACACCCGCACGCTCCTGCCCGACCCAGTCGCCACGCTCGAGGCGACCCGCGTGCTGGTTGACGAGGGCTTTCAGGTCCTCTGTTACACCAGCGACGATCCGATCATGGCCCGCAGGCTGAAAGAGGCGGGGGCCGCATCGGTGATGCCGGCCGGCAGCCCGATCGGGAGCGGTCAAGGCGTTCTCAACCCCAATAACATCCGGATCATCCTCGAGGACCTCAAGGCCGGCGATCCTTCCTATCCCGTGATCGTGGACGCCGGAGTGGGCACCGCCAGCGATGTGACCATCGCCATGGAGCTGGGCTGCGACGGCGTCTTGCTGAACACCGGAATCGCCGGCGCCGCCGATCCCCTACGCATGGCGCACGCCATGCGCCTGGCAATCGAGGCCGGCTGGCTAGCCGCGAGTGCCGGACGCATTTCCCGAAAGCTCTACGCCACGGCCTCCAGCCCCACGCAGGGCATGGTGAGTGGAACTTAGGCTAGCCGGCAGGTGATTCCCCCCTCACGGTGGGCGACGACGGCATGGCGCAACTGGACCCCGCTTCGATTCTTGGACCCGGTGGCGCCGTGGCTCGCCGGCTGCCCGCGTATGAGCTCCGCAGCCAGCAGCTCGAGATGGCCCAGGCCGTGGCCCGGGCCATCGAGCGCCCGGGGCATCTCATCGTCGAGGCCGGCACCGGAGTGGGTAAGAGCTTTGCCTACCTCGTGCCCTCGATCCTGGCCGCCGTCGAGCAGAAGAAGAAGATCGTCATCTCCACGCACACGATCGCGCTGCAGGAGCAGTTGCTTCGCAAGGATCTCCCGTTCCTGCGATCCGTGATGCCCCAGGAGTTCTCGGCCGTCCTGGTCAAGGGGCGGTCCAACTACATCAGCCTGCGCCGGCTTGATGTCGCGGGGGCTCGAGCCACGGGGACCTTTCAGAAGCAGGAGGAGTTCGACCAGCTCGGCGAGATCAAGCTCTGGGCCAACCGGACGACCGACGGCTCCCGGTCCGACCTCGATTTCCGGCCGCTGCCGGGCGTCTGGGACGCGGTCCAGAGCGAGAATGGCAACTGCCTCGGCCGCGACTGCCCGCGGAACAAGGAATGCTTCTACTTCCAGGCCCGGCGACGGGTCTGGTCGGCCAACTTGTTGATCGTCAACCATGCCCTCTTCGTCACCGACCTGGCACTGCGGGCCGCGGGCTTTGGGATGCTTCCCAAGTACGACGTGGCGATCTTTGACGAGGCGCATACGCTGGAGGCCGTGGCCGGCGAGCACATGGGGCTGCAGGTCTCGAATATCGGGGTCGATATCACGCTGGCGCGGCTGTACAACGACCGCAGCGGCAAGGGCTTGCTGTCGTTTCACCGGCTACAGCAGGCCATGGACCAGGTCCAGAATGCCCGCATGGCCGCCGACGATTTCTTCGAGCAGGTGGCCCAGTGGCACCTGCGCCATGGTCAGAATTTCAACGGTCGGGTCCGCCGCCCGGTCGACTGGCCCGACACCCTTTGCGAAGAGCTGCACAAGCTCGCTACGGCCATCGGCGAGGGGTCGGCCAAGGTCGAGAAGCCCGAGCACCGCATCGAGCTGACCGCCGCGCAGGGCCGGTGCAGCGCCCTGGCCGACCAGATCGCGAGCTGGACCGGGCAGTCCGCCGCCGATCAGGTCTACTGGGTCGAGCTGGAAGAGCGAGCGCGGCCGCGAATCCGCCTGGCCTCGGCTCCCCTCGACGTGGGCCCGAGCCTGCGAAAGCTACTTTTCGACCAGGTTCCGACCTGTGTTCTGACCTCGGCCACTCTCTGTGTCGGCACCCCGCCCAGGTTCGATTTCCTCAAGTCGCGGCTGGGTCTGACGGCTGCCGAGACCCATGCGCTGGGAAGTCCCTTCGACTATCCGAACCAGGTGACGATCCACCTGCCCCGCAACCTGCCGGACCCCTCGGGCCAGCCCCAGGACTTCGAGCGGGTGGCGATCAAGGCCATCGCCCACTACCTGGAACGCACCCAGGGAAAGGCGTTTGTCCTCTTCACGTCGTACAAGATGCTTGACGCCGCGGCCCGGGCGCTGACTCCCTGGCTGGCCGAGCGGAACATCGCGCTCTTTGCCCAGAGTGACGGGCTGCCGCGTTCGAAGATGGTCGAGGCCTTCAAGGCGGACGTCAACAGCGTGATCTTCGGCGCTGATAGCTTCTGGCAGGGAGTAGACGTACCCGGTGAGGCCCTGTCGAACGTGATCATCGTCCGGTTGCCGTTCAGCGTTCCCAGCCACCCTCTTCTGGAGGCCCGGCTCGAGGACATCCGCAATCGGGGTGGCAATCCGTTCGTCGAGTATCAGGTTCCCGAAGCCGTGATCAAGCTCAAGCAGGGCTTCGGCCGGTTGATCCGGACCAGGACCGACCGGGGCATCGTGGTGATTCTCGATCCCCGCGTCATGACCAAGCCCTACGGGCGGACGTTTCTTGGCTCGCTGCCCGACTGCCCGCGGATCGTCGAGCAGATCGATCTGCCTGGCTCTCGGGGGTGAGCTCCGGCCCGGGCGTGCCCTTCCGCCCGTTCAATCGTCGTGGTCGTCAACGGCATCGACCGCCGTGAGCTGACGAAACCCCTTGGTCCGACGCATCCAGGCGCTGGTTTGCCAGTTGTCCACCGGTTCGCCCGCGGGCAGGACGGGCGGCAAGGGCATCAGGAACCTGATCGACAGGGCGGTGACGAATGGCTCGTACATCCCCCGCAACTCCCTGAGTCTTCGCTGCACGGCCTCGCCTTCGTTCAGCTTCAGCCCCGCCTTGCCAAGGAGGTCGCGGAGTTCGTTCCACCGTTCCGGAGACAGCCGATCGGTCGGGGGATCGACGGGCGGGGCGTGATACGCCTGAGCCAAATCGACCACGACGTGCCGGCCCATGGCGAAGGCCATCCAGGCCTGGGTGCGGTCTCTCTTGGGAACCGCCGCCACGACCAGGGCTGAAGTGTCGAGGATGGCCGTCAGCGCGGCCAGCCATGACTCATTATCGTGCTGCGAACGGTAGTAGCTCAGCACGGGGAACGAGATGTGGCTCTCCAGTACCTCGGCCGCCCAGTGTTCCCACTCGCCGAGGAACTGGTCGAGGCGCTCGAGATCGCTGAACCGGGCCAGGCGGCCCAGCAGCGTTCCGGCCGTGGGTGGCGACCCGGCGCGCGCATCCAGCAGCGAAATTGCGATCTCGCGCCGGGAGAAGGCCTGGTAAAGCACCGGAAGGTAACTGATGACAAGGGCGAGGAAACCGAAGCCGATGCCCGTCTCGACGACCGCCAGGAACCGCCCTGGAGAGCCGACCGGTGTGACGTCTCCATATCCCAGCGTGAAGAACGTGACTCCACTGAAATACGCGTAGGTTCCCAGCCCGGCAGCGCCGTCCTGGCCACCCAAGGGCGTTCCGATCGCCCAGTGCAAGAGGGCAAATCCCATGATCAACGCCACCGCCCAGATCGCGATGAGAACGAGGATCGACAACGGACCGAAAAGGCTCAGAAGCGTGTTCCGACGCTTATCGGATCGAATCCGCCGGGCCATCGCGGCCCACGGAGCCCAGGAGTAGACGTAGAACACGCGGGCGAACCGGAACTGACGTCTGACCCGTCGGGGCAGGAGCATCGTCTCGAACGTGTCGATCAACACGATCAGGATCAGCACGATGCTTCCCAGTGCAATCATCGCGGTCATCGCGACATCTCCCCCGGGTCTCTTTGATCAGTTAGTTCCCGGGTCGGTCCACGACCGCCGTGAAAGCTGCCCCGATTCACGACCAGGTACAAAACGATTCCCGCATTGAGAACCAGCGCCGCGATTCTCACGAAGCTGCGGCGTCGCAGAATCTCGAAACATTCGACAGGAATCAAGGAGCTCGTGGCCATGATAATCAGTACTCCTCCCCATCGCTTGCCCCGCAGAATGCCGATTCCTTCGATCCCATGGAGAATGGCATAAGCGAACGTTCCTGTCTCGATCCAGAGGCGCTTCGTCCGGTCGAGGCCCACCAGCCGGGAGATCAGCGAGTGGACGAACAGGTTCTCCGGATCGAGACGGAGGCCGCGGACGATCGGCTCCAGACCGGTCCGCACATCGGCCTGGAACAGCCGGAAGAGCCCGAAGCCCAGAGCTAGAGACAGCACGGCGGTGACCAGCTTGTAGACCCCGATCAGCTTGAAACCGGTCGGGATTCGACCTGGCAATGAATTCACGCGATTACCCCGAGCGTCAACGAAGCCGAGGGGAAAGGGATATCCCCCAGGGGCGGTCCGCAAGCCCGCCTACTGGATCAGTCGTTGCAGGATCGGCTCGATCTGATCTTTCCCGGCGAGAGCTTTCCTCCATTCGGCCGGGATTCCCGACTCACCGAACCAGGCACCGGCAAGCTGGCCGCAGACGGCGCCCGTGGTGTCGGCGTCGTCACCCAGGTTCACGGCTCGGAGCACGGCCTGGCGGAAATCGTCCGCATCATGAAACGCCCAGAGTGCCGCCTCGAGCGATCGCACCACGTAGCCGGAGCCGCGAATCTGAGGCGGCTTCCTGGTACGAAAGCTACCTTGGGCGACCTCGAGGATTTCGGGATGGAGGGGGAATCGCTCGTGGACCCTCCGCGCGGGCTCCCAGCGCGGATCGAGCACCTGATCGCGCGGCAGGCCGTGCAGGAGGCCGCCGAGGAGCACCCCGAAATAGGCGCAGGCCGACAGGCATTGAGGGCTGGCATGTGTGGGACGGCTCGATTCGACGAGCCGGTCCACCAGCAGATCGAGCTGGTCCGGGAAGAGTCGAATGTAAGCCACGGGAACCGGCGCCAGCCGCATGATCGACCCGTTGCCGCTGGCGCGCGGCGCGGGGTCGCCGGAGGTCCAGGCATCACCCGTTTCCCGGAATTGCTGGAGCGCTCGGACGGTGGTGACGCCGATATCGAACATCCGGCCGTTGACGGAATAGGCCCCGGTGCGCCACCAGGAAACGTAGCGCTTGGCCTGGTCGCTCACGTCCCATCCCACCTCGGCGATGCTATCGGCCAGCGCGAGGGCCATGCTGGTGTCGTCGGTCCACTCGCCCGGTTCCAGACCGTGCGGTCCCCCCGCGCGAAATCCCGTGACTTCCGGAAACGAGCCGGCGGGCTGGAACTCGACGGCGGCGCCCAAGGCATCCCCGATCGCCAGGCCGAGAATCGCGCCCCGGCGCCGGTCTGTCTGTCTGTGATCGAGTGCCACGGCTTTACCCATCACTCGCTGTTTGCACCAGGGCCGCTGCCGTGCGGACCTCTCTGGGCAAACGTGTCGTGAATCGCGCCCCCATTGTAATACCTCGTCCCAAGCTCGCACCAGTTGCCGTCGCCGTCCGTCAGGGCGGTTTCCTGCTGACCTAGGAGGCCGTCCAAGAATTAGTCCAGCTCCTCCCTCTTGATCTTTTCTTCCCCACTCTAACCAATTGATCACTACGTGTTTAGCGTGTCCGAAGGCCATTTTCCTAGCACTCCCCTGCTCCTGACAACTGTCAGATGACCGTCGTCCTTGTGTCTAACATGCGTGAGACCCCTGTTTTCCGCCTACACGACACCCTCAACACGTCCCTGGATCAGAGCGCAGGGGGAACCCCCGAGAATACTCCTCCCATATCGCCAAATCTTCAATAAATTATGAGTCAGGCACACCAGCCGCCATTCACCACGGATCTGGGCCAGACCACGCAGCAGGAACCGGCGAAAACCCCGCGCTTCCTTGATCTGGCCAAAGACGGGCTCGACGATCGCCTTCCGCCGTGCGTACACCGCGCGACCTGCTGCCGTCTTCAGCTTCGCCTGCATCTTCTCCTTGGCCGTCGCTGGCGGCGGCTCCGGCGCCCGCGGCGACTCCGGTGCCGCAGGGGTGCTTGCGCTATGGTGCCGCTGACGCTCCGTGGCGATATAGGGATCGAAACCCGCACCCTCCAGCGCCACCACCGCGGGCCCACTGAAGTAGCCCGTATCCAACGTCGCCGGGATCAGCGGCCGGACTCCAGCCTCATCCGCGGTCGGGGCAATCCCGGCTTGGTCCAGTTGGCCACGAGTGGCCTGCGCCATCGGCTCGGCCTGTTGTTTGTCGTTGCACTGATCCGTCACGTCACACGCCAAGATGATCTGGCACTCGCCATCGACGCTGGCCTGGGCATTGCCACAGCAATCCCACCCCTTGTTATTGGTCCGCATGA
The DNA here is from genome assembly GCA_049579985.1 of Isosphaeraceae bacterium. GTDB lineage: Bacteria > Planctomycetota > Planctomycetia > Isosphaerales > Isosphaeraceae > Aquisphaera. The sequence goes on from JBAUOX010001011.1 coordinate 8,360, forward strand.
TCGACAACTCGGGTTCGGTGAAGTTGGTTTGCGCCTTGTCCGCAGGAGTCTCCACGATCGGACCGGGCGCCCGACCACGACGCTTGGTCCCGGCGCGTTGCCGTTGGGCTTCGGCCTCCTCGCGACGCTGCCGTTCGGCGTCCGCCACCGCCCGCGCCTCGGCTTCCAGCCGCTTCATCGCCGCCTCGATCGTCGCCAGGCGGTCCTGCCGCCGACGCAGATCCTCGGGCAACTCATCCCCACGCCGCGCACCTAAGACCGCCTCATCTACAGCATCGACGTCCTGGGCCTGCTTGAGCAACTCATCGATCTCGGCCCGCAGCCGGGCGACTTCCTTGGTCATGTAGCCGTAGCTCATCGCCTTGTGCCGCGAGGCATTGCCCTGGACCTTGGTCCCATCGACGGCGATCGTGCCCAGGCGGACCAACCCCGCCTGCCGCGCCAGCCGGAGGACCTGGACGAACACGTCAGCGAAGGCCTCAAGGTGGTTCTTGCGGAACAGGCTGATGGTGCGAAAATCGGGCCGCTCATCCCCGACGATGGCCAGGAACGCCAGGTTGCGCTCACAGGCCTGGGCGATCTTCCGGCTGGAGAAGACGCCGACGCAATAGCCATACAGCAGCAGACAGACCATCATGGCCGGATCGAAGGGCGGGGCCCCGCGGGTCTCGTCTTGGTAGGGGGCATGGATCTGGGAAAGATCGAGCTTGGGGACGACATCGATCAGGAAGAAGACCAAGTCATCCTCCGGGAGCTTGGCGGAAGGTGCGTGGGCCTGGTCGGCGTAAAGTTCGGGTGTCCAGGGACGATAGGCTTTGGCACCAGGCGTGTTCATGACCGGTCCCGGGTGTGGATGGAGCAAGATCAGTCGAGTTC